>NZ_JAUYGL010000204.1 GCF_030689745.1 Devosia sp. | reverse complement strand
GGTGCCGCATATGGGCTGGAACACCATTTCCATCACCAGGGCCCACAAGCTGTTCGACAATATCCCCGATGGCCCCGACGGGCTGCACGCCTATTTCGTGCACTCCTATCACCTGGTCACCGACAGCCCGGACACGCTGCTTGCCACCACCGATTATGGTGGCCCGCTGACCGCCTGTGTCGGTCGCGACAACATGTTCGGCACCCAGTTCCATCCCGAAAAGAGCCAGGCGCTGGGCCTGCAATTGATCGAGAATTTCCTGAGGTGGACGCCGTGATCCTGTTTCCTGCCATCGATCTGAAAGACGGCCAGTGCGTGCGCCTCAAGCTGGGCGACATGGATCAGGCCACCGTGTTCAACGACAACCCGGCGGCCCAGGCCAGGAGCTTTGAGGCAGAGGGGTTCGAATATCTGCATGTCGTTGATCTCAACGGCGCCTTTGCCGGCCAGAGCGTCAATGGCGCGGCGGTCGGGGCCATCCTCAAGGCAGTAACATTTCCGGTGCAGCTGGGTGGCGGCATCCGCACCCTGGCCCATATCGAAAGCTGGCTCGACAAGGGCCTGGCCCGGGTGATTCTGGGCACGGTGGCGGTGCGCGACCCCGCCCTGGTGAAGGAAGCCGCCAGCAAATGGCCCGGCCAGGTCGCCGTGGGCATTGATGCGCGCGCCGGCATGGTGGCGGTGGAAGGCTGGGCGGAAACCTCCGAGCTTTCCGTGGTCGAACTGGCCCGGCGCTTCGAGGGCGCTGGCGTCGCCGCCATCATCTATACCGATATCGATCGCGACGGCGTGCTGGCCGGCATCAACTGGGACGCCACCCTGGAGCTGGCCCGCGCCACCTCCATCCCGGTGATCGCCTCGGGCGGGCTGGCCTCGATGGCCGATATCGAGCGCATGACCCGGCCCGAATACGCCGTGCTCGAAGGCGCCATCTCCGGCCGCGCGCTCTATGACGGGCGCATTGATTCACGTGAAGCACTGGCGATGTTGCGGGGTGCGCCATGAGTCTCAAGATCCGCCTGATCCCCTGCCTCGACGTCATGGATGGCCGTGTCGTCAAGGGCGTCAACTTTGTCGATCTGCGCGATGCCGGTGATCCGGTCGAGGCGGCCATTGCCTATGATGCGGCGGGCGCCGATGAGCTGACCTTTCTCGACATTACCGCCAGCCATGAGGGCCGCGACACCATTCTCGATGTCGTTGCCCGCACCGCCGAGCACTGCTTCATGCCGCTGACCGTGGGCGGCGGGGTGCGCAGCATTGACGATATCCGCAAGCTGCTGCTGGCCGGGGCCGACAAGGTGGCGATCAATTCGGCGGCGGTGAACGACCCCGATTTCATCGCCCGCGCCGCCGACAAATTCGGTAATCAGTGCATCGTCGTTTCGGTCGACGCCAAGCAGCGCCTGACCCGGGCGGTGGGCGGCGACAATGTTTCGGCGTGGGAAATCTTCACCCATGGCGGGCGCAAGCCGACCGGGCTGGACGCGGTGGAATTTGCCAGCCGCATGGCGGAACGCGGCGCCGGCGAACTGCTGGTTACCTCGATGGATCGCGACGGCACCAAGTCCGGCTTCGACCTGGCGCTGACCCGCACCATTGCCGATGCGGTGCCGGTGCCGGTCATTGCCTCGGGGGGCGTCGGCGCGCTGCAGGACCTGGTCGATGGGGTGATCGAGGGCCATGCCAGCGCCGTGCTGGCCGCCTCGATCTTCCATTTCGGCACCTTCACCATTCCCCAGGCCAAGGCCTATCTGGCGGCCCATGGCGTTCCCGTGCGCCAGGACCGCCCGGCTTAGGTCGTAGTGACGCCGGGCATGGCTTTGCGCTACAGCTGCCCCCCAATGCGATGTCACCCCGGGCCCAGCCCGGGGTCCATCCCGAGATCTCAAGCTGGATCCCGGCCTTTGCCGGGATGACGTCGTGGATGAGGAGCCTTGACTGCCATGACCCTGGACGACCTTGACGCCCGCCTGGCCCTGCGCGCCGCTGCCGCGCCGGAGGACAGCTACACCGCGCAGCTGCTCAGCCGCGGCATTGAAAAATGCGCTCAGAAACTGGGCGAGGAAGCCACCGAAGCGGTGATTGCGGCGGTCACCGCCAACCGGCCCGAACTGATCAAGGAGAGCGCCGACGTGCTCTATCACCTGCTGGTGCTGCTGCGCGCCGCCAATGTGCCGCTCGGCGCGGTGATGGCCGAGCTTGATGCCCGCACCGCCCGCTCGGGCCTGGCCGAAAAAGCCGCCCGCCAGGATCCGCAATAATGGCGCGACGCAAACCGGTGCTGGCGCCCTACCACCATTTCACCAAGGCGCAATGGGGCGCCCTGCGCGCCGACGAGCCGATGACGCTGACGCGCGAGGACATTGCCCGGCTGCGCACGCTGAGCGATCCGATCTCGCTCGAAGAGGCCGAAGCCACCTATCTGCCGCTGACCCGCCTGCTGTCATTCTATGTCGAGGCGGTGCAGGGCCTGCACAATGTCTCGTCGCGGTTTCTGCAGACCCCCGACCAGAAGGTGCCCTTCATCATCGGCGTCGCCGGCTCGGTGGCGGTGGGCAAATCGACCACGGCGCGCATTCTGCAGGCACTGCTGCAGCGCTGGCCGGCCAGCCCCAGGGTCGACCTGGTGACCACGGACGGCTTCCTGTACCCCAACAAGGTGCTGGAAAAGCGCGGCATCATGGACCGCAAGGGATTCCCCGAAAGCTATGACCGGGCCCGCTTCGTGGCGTTTCTGGGCGACATCAAATCGGGCAAGACCAATGTCAAGGTGCCGGTCTATTCCCACCTGGTCTATGACGTGGTGCCGGGCAGCGAAGTGGTCATTGAGCACCCCGACATCCTGATCGTGGAGGGGCTCAATATCCTGCAGCCCGGGGAGCTGCCGAAAAATGGCGCGCCCATCCTGTTCGCCTCCGACTTCATCGATTTCTCGATCTATATCGACGCCGAGGTCGACGATCTGGAGACCTGGTTCATGGAGCGCTTTTTCCGGCTGCGCGACACCGCCTTCAAGGACCCGAACTCGTTCTTCCGCCGCTTCTCGGAAATGAGCCCGGAAGAGGCCGGCACGTTCGGGCGTACCGTGTGGCGCACCATCAACCTGCCCAATCTGCTCGACAATGTGCTGCCCACCCGCGGCCGGGCCGATCTGATCCTGAAAAAGGGCAAGAGCCACCACATCGAGGAGGTGCAGCTGCGCCGGGTGTAGCTGTGTATAGTGGTGTATGTCTAATGTTTGCCGGGATTTGACGCATGGCTGTGGAGCTTATTCCAAGGACGAGCGAAACTGACAAAGCAAATCGCCTAGTTGGCAGATTTTTGCAGCATTTTGCCCTCGTCGAAGAGGCGATCGATTGTGGATTGACCAAGCTACTCGGGCTCGACAGTGGAGTGTCGGACATAGTCGCAGCAAATGTTCCACTCGCGAAAAAGATCGACATCCTGTTCTCTGCCGAGAACCTCTTGGCTGAGATGCCAGATTCTGAGCGGGGTAGCCTCCTCAAGAAAACCCGGAGCCAGGTATTAAGCCTCAATAACAACAGGATTATAGCGGCTCACTGTCGCTTCGACGCAATCGAAGAGGGAGCCATAGTCTTCCGACGTGTAGTTGCGAAGGGAAAATTGAAGATTGAGAGTGTTGAATGGGATGAGGGCGATGTGGAACGGTTCTGTACCGATGCGACAGTCGCCGCCGCCGCCATATCGACGATAGTCTCTGAGTTGATCCCCTATCAGCCTAGGTTAGATTTTTCGGACCCACGCAACTCGATGTACCTGCCTCTACTTTAAGAAAGCAGGCAAGTCTCTAGGTCTGGAGCCTACTCAATAGGTGCCCGGCTGCGGCTGGCTGAAGATGATCTGGTTGCCGTCGGGATCGCGGAACTTGGCGGTCTTGAAGAAGTCGCCCATCGATTTGGCGACCGGGGTCAGGCCCTGCAGGCTGAGGCGCCCCAGCTCTTCGGCCAGATCGTCAACGATCAGCGTCAGCGTGCCCGCCCCGGCCCGGTCGCTATCGGCCAGGATCTGCACCCAGCCGCCGCCAGGCAGTTTCCATTCGCCAATATCGCTCATCGGCCGGGCATCGGGCATCCGGCCGAACAGCAGTTCATAAAAGTCGAGCGCTGCGGTGATGTCGTCCACCGCGATCCCGGCCAGCGCGTTGGTGATGGTCAAATCAGCGTCCTTGGTTTGCTGCCAAGCTGAACCCTAGCATGGTGACCGTAATGGGGCACAGTATTGGTGTTTTCGTGTGGCGCTGCTATAGGCCGGACGAAACTTGGAGACGACTTATGGCAGAACTCAAGGTTGTGGTGGCAGGGGCCGGTGGCCGCATGGGGGCCGCCATTATCCGCGCCACCACCCAGACTGCCGGCCTCGCGCTGCATGCCGCTCTCGATCGCCCCGGCAGCGCCGCCCTTGCCCAGGATGCCGGGCTGTTCGCCGGCCTTGGCGCGCTGCACGTCGCCATTACCGAAGATATCGATGCCGCCCTGGCCGGGGCCGATATCGTTATCGATTTTACCGCGCCCGAGGCCAGTGTGGCGCTGGCGGCCAAGGCGGCCGCTCTCGGCCTCGTCCATATCATTGGCACCACCGGCTGTTCGGAAGCCGACGATGCCGCCATCGCGGCATCGGCCCGGGCGGGGGCCCGCATCGTCAAGTCGGGCAATTTTTCCATGGGCATGGTGGTGTTGGCCAATCTGGTGGAAAAGGCCGCGGCCGCCCTGGCCGATTACGATATCGAAATTCTCGAAATGCATCACAACCGCAAGGTGGATGCGCCATCGGGCTCGGCGCTGCTGCTCGGCGAAGCCGCGGCCAAGGGGCGCGCGATTTCCCTCAAGACCCATTCGGTGCGGGTCCGCGATGGCCATACCGGGCCACGCGAGGCCGGCACTATCGGCTTCGCCACCCTGCGCGGCGGCACGGTGGTGGGCGATCATTCGGTGATCCTGGCCGGGCCCGGCGAGCGCATCGAGCTGGGCCACCGCGCCGAAGATCGCTCGATCTTTGCCAATGGCGCGGCGCGTGCCGCGCTCTGGGCCAGCCAACAGCCGCCCGGGCTTTATTCCATGGTCGACGTACTCGGCCTCAACGACTGAACAAGGATATCTTCTATGACCGGAACCCTGATCCTCGTCCGCCACGGGCAGAGCGAGTGGAATCTGAAAAACCTGTTCACCGGCTGGCGCGATCCGGGCCTGACCGAGCAGGGCATCGAAGAAGCCCGCCAGACCGGCCAGGTGCTGGCGGCCAAGGGCATTGTGCCCGATCTCTACTACACCTCGGCCCTGCGCCGCGCCCAGCACACACTCGACCTGATGCTCGAGGAGATGGGCATTCTCAATGTCACCATCACCCGCAATATTGCGCTCAATGAGCGCGACTATGGCGATCTGGCGGGGCTGAACAAGGACGATGCGCGCAAGAAATGGGGTGAGGAGCAGGTGCTGCTCTGGCGCCGCAGCTTTGACGTGCCACCCCCCGGCGGCGAGAGCCTGAAAGACACCGCCGCGCGCACCCTGCCCTATTATGAAGCCGAAATCCTGCCCCAGCTCAAAGCCGGCAAGACCGTGCTGGTCGCCGCCCACGGCAATTCGCTGCGCGCGCTGGTCATGGCCATTGAAGGGCTGACCCCCGACGAGATCCTTGCCCGCGAGATCGGCACCGGCCAGCCGACCGTCTACAAGATCGGCCCCGATGGCAAGCTGGTGGAGCGGGTGGCGCTTTAGGCTCACCCCCACCCGACCTCCCCCTGAAGGGGGAGGAGCGCATCAGTGCATGTCCGCCTTCTCGCCCCACTCCCGAACTGTCCCTCCCCCTTCAGGGGGAGGTCAGGTGGGGGCGTTGGCCCTGATATCCGGGCTCACGCACCCCCTCCCAACCTCCCCCGTCAAGGGGGAGGTGCCGCCCGGTGGGTGGGTGAGAACTTTCCCACCTGACGCCCGGTGCCATGTTTGCCACGTCATCGATTCACGTGAAACGTCGCGCTGTGCCCGAAGGGCTAATGCGCCGCGGAAATCACCCCGGCCTCCCAGCCCAATATCGCCCGCTTGCGCGGCACGCCCCAGTGATAGCCGGTCAGGGCGCCGGAGGTGCCCACCACGCGGTGGCAGGGCACGACGAAGCTGATCGGGTTCTTGCCCACCGCAGCGCCCACGGCGCGTGACGCTGTCGGGCGGCCGATATGACTGGCCACCGCCGAATAGGTGGTGGCCTTGCCCACGGGAATCTTCAGCAGCGTCTCCCACACCTGCACCTCGAAATCGGTGCCGATCAGCACGATCCGCACCGGGCGATCGGCCGACCAATGGGCCGGATCAAAGGCCTGGGCCACCAATGGCGCAATGCGGCCATCGTCACGGCTGAACCGGGCATTGGGCCAGCGACCGGCCAGATCGGCAAAGGCCTGCTCGACCGTGGTGTCCTGATCGGCAAAGCCCAGCCCGCTCATGCCGTACTCGGTGGCGGTGACCACGGCCGTGCCAAAGGGCGAGGGCGCGGCGCCCCAGATCATGTCGAGCCCGGCCCCGCCGGCGCGAAACATGCCGGGCGGCATCGCCTCATAGGTCACGAACAGATCATGCAGCCGTGAGGTCGAACTGAGCCCCACCGCATAGGTGGTGTCGAGCACGCTCTCCTGGCCGCGCAGCAGGCCCTTGGCATGGTCGAGCGCCACCGCCTGGGCAAAGCTCTTGGGCGACAGGCCGCACCAGCGGCGGAACAGCGCGGTCAATTGCCGCTCGTTCAGACCCAGCGCGCGGGCAAAGCCGGGCAGGTCCGCCACATCGGGACCATGCTCGCTGAGATAGCGAATCGCCGCCCTGATGGTGTCGTAATCACTGATCGGGCCGATCTGGGCCATCTGGTTCATCGTCGCGCTCGTCTGATGATTGTCCTGGCACGATCTCTAGAACCCATCGGGGCGCGAAGCGACCCGGTTTTCACCGGGGGCTAGCTGCGCGCCCGCCGCAGCGCGGTGCCCAGCGCCTTGGCAAAGCTCGATTTGTCTTCGCTGCTCAGGAACGAACCAAGTTCGTGCGTCTGCTCGCCGACGCGCAACTGCACGGCGGTGGTCTTTTCGTAGTCATCGCGGCCCAGCACCAGACGCACCATGCGCGGGTCAAAGCGGCGCAGAATGGTCTGCCCGGCGCTGTCGGTGACCTGCCATTCGATCTGCTCGGCCCATACCGTGATGCGCTCGCGCCGCTTGCCCTGGCGCAGACCGATAACCAGCCCGGCGATAATGGCCAGGGCGGTCAGCCCCATCAGCACGGTGACCGGAAACGCCCCCATCGACAGAAACAGCAGGCCCGGCGCGGCGAACAGGGCAGCGACCAGGGCGAACAATATCCAGGCGCCCCGCGTGCTCAGCGAGCGGTTGGGGGTCAGTTCTGCCACAAACAGCGGCGTGATGGTTGTAGCTTGCATTGGCATCGCGCTCTCTTCCGCACTAACTATAGGCCCAGAATCAGAGGCGAGAGAATGGCAGCCAGCAAAAAAGTGAAGAGCCTGCCGCGGGCCGACATCGAAGCCATCTTTGCCCGCTTTCATGAGATCGAGCCCGAGCCCAAGGGTGAGCTGGACTATACCAGCGCCTTCACCCTGCTGGTCGCGGTGGTGCTTTCGGCCCAGGCCACCGATGTGGGGGTCAACAAGGCGACCAAATCACTGTTTGCCCTGGCGCCGACGCCGGCGGCCATGGTGGCGCTGGGCCCAGAGCAGATCGAGCACCATATCCGCACCATCGGCCTGTTCCGCACCAAGGCCAGGAACGTGTTTCGGCTCAGCCAGCAATTGCTCGAGCTGCATGGCGGCGAGGTGCCGCAGGACCGTGCGGCGCTCGAGGCCCTGCCCGGCGTCGGGCGCAAGACCGCCAATGTGGTGCTCAATATCTTCTTCAGGCAGCCCGCCATTGCGGTCGATACCCATCTGTTCCGCGTGTCCAACCGCACCGGCATGGCCGTGGCCCAAACGCCGCTGGCGGTCGAGCAGATCCTGCTCAAGGTGATTCCCGAGCCCTATTTGCTGCATGCCCATCACTGGCTGATCCTGCATGGCCGCTATATCTGCAAGGCGCGCAAGCCCGAATGCTGGCGCTGCCCGATTGCCCAATGGTGCCGCTTCACCCCCAAGACGCCCCGGCCCAGCGTCCCGGCCAGCAAGCACCAGGGCTAGCCGCCTCAGCCGCGCGCCATGATGGCGGCGAAAATCGGGATCAGCAGCAGGAATCCGGCCTGCAGGTGCACGAAGCGCCGCTGGCTGGCGATCGCGGCGCTGTCCGGCGCGAAGGCCGCGTCAGCCCTTTGTGCCTGCCGCCAGCGGCGAATCGCCAGCGTGGGTGGAATGGTCAACAGCCCCATGACGAGAAATGCCGCCATCTTGCTCCAGAAGGCATGGTTGCCGACATAGTATTCCCAGCCCGCCGCGCCAAAGATCACGCGCAGCACCCCCACCGCGATCACCAGTACGGCAAAGCCGCCATAGGCCGCATCGAGCCGCGCCAGCTGGCCGATGCGGGGGCCCGACAGGCCCGGTCGCAGCAGGGCGAATTCGGCAGCGAACAGGCCCACCAGGGCAAACACCGTCAGATGGTGGGCAATGGTCAGCAGCAGGTCGATCGACATGGAATCGGTCCCAGCGTTATGTTATCATTGATTACATAATGTCATCGAGAAGTAAGCAGTGTCAACATCCCTCAGCAATGCCCCCTATCATCATGGCAATCTGCGCCATGCCCTGCTCGACGCCGCGCTACTGATGCTGCAGCGCGATGGCGAGGCCGGGCTGGGCCTGCGCGATCTGGCCCGGGCGGTGGGGGTGTCGCCGGCTGCGCCCTATCGGCACTTCGACAGTCGCGCCGCCCTGCTCGAGGCCCTTGCCGTCACCGGCTTTCAGCGCTTCACCGCCGCGATGAACGCGGTGGCGGCCAGCCAGCCGCCTGATCTCCTTGCGGCCATGGGCCAGGCCTATGTGCGCTTCGCGCTCGACAATGCGGCACTGTTCCGGCTGATGTTCTCGCCCCAGCTCAAGCGCGACAACCGTCCCGGCCTGCGCATGGCCGCCGACGCGGCCTTTGCGACGCTGCGCCAGGTCAGGGACGGCGACAGTGCCAGTGGCCGGATCGCCGCTCTGGCGGCCTGGGCCAAGGTGCACGGGCTGGCCGTGCTGCTGCTCGACGGCCAGATCGCCCTGCAGCCCGGCGAGGATATCGAGGCGCTGATCGGGGCGATCATCGGGCAGCATTAGCCTGCTGGGCGTTGCACCCGGCCGGAGCTTGTTCTAAACGGTCTTCCGGGCCCCTCAATCCGGACATCTTCATGACCCAGACGCGCTTCGACGTTCTCACCATCGGCAATGCCATCGTCGATATCATTGCCCCGGTGGAGCCGGGCTTTATCGAGCGCGAAGGCATGAGCAAGGGCATCATGCACCTGATCGATACCGATCGGGCCGAAGATCTCTATGCCAAGATGCCGATCACCCGGCAGCAGATTTCGGGCGGCAGCGCCGCCAACACCGCCGCCGGCGTCGCCTCGCTGGGCGGTCGCGCCGCCTTTGTCGGCAAGGTTGCCGATGATCCGCTCGGCGATGTGTTCGAGGCCGATCTCAACGAGATCGGCGTCCATTACAGTACCAGCCGCCTCAAGAACGGCGCGCCCACCGCCCGCTCGATGATCTTCCTGTCCGAGGATGGCGAGCGCACCATGAACACCTATCTGGGCGCCTGCCACGAGCTGACCGAGCGCGATATCCGCCCCGATGAGATCGGCGGCGCCGCCATTACCTTCATGGAAGGCTTTTTGTGGGATCCCGTGGAAGCCAAGAAGGCCTTCGTGCTGGCCGCCCATTATGCCCACAAGCATGAGCGCGCCGCCGCGCTGACGCTGAGCGATCCGTTCTGCGTCGATCGCTTCCGCGCCGAATTCCTCGACCTGATCCGCTCCAAGACCATCGACTACGTATTTGCCAATGTCCATGAGCTGAAATCGCTGTACCAGACCGACGATCTGGGCGAAGCGGTGCGCGAAATCGCCAAGGATGCCGAAGTCGCCGCCATCACCATGGGCGCCGATGGCGCCATGGCCATCCACAATGGCGAAGTCACCTCGGTGCCGGCCTATCCGATCGACAAGGTGGTCGACGCCACCGGCGCCGGCGATCTGTTTGCCTCCGGCTTCCTGCTCGGCCTCGCCCGCAACCAGAGCTTCGAATCCGCCCTCAAGACCGGGTGCCTCTCGGCCCACGAAGTGATCAGCCATATCGGCGCCCGGCCGCAGGTCGCGCTTGACGGGCTGGTGGCAGGGCACGGGTTGGCGGGGTAGGCTTTTCGCGCCGCTTATCCCCGCCGCGCTGCAGCCGCTCAGCCACAGCTACCAGACCGATGCGACCGGGGTCGCGCCTTGGACCAGCATTGAGGTCCTGATCCGGCCTGACGGCAGCGTCGCCCAAAGCGTCGTCGTCGCGCGCAACGGCACACAAATCCAAGAGATTGGGGGAGATTGCCGACCGTTTGGCGAACAACTACCCTGGTGCCGTCATTTACATCATCGAGGTCCGGCCAAGGCCATGACAACGATCGCAGAGGTCAAGCGCTGGACGCGCCCAATTCTGGCCGAGCACCCCGATCTGGCTTTGAAGCCGCGTCTGCTTTACCTGCGTCCCGTCCATCATATCTATCGTACCATAATGTTCATGGGCTCGTCGGACCGGACCCATCCTAAGCCGAAGTCAAATTACGACCTGCTGTTTGCGCCTCCCTCGGCGCGCTCCAACGATAACTGGAACCGCGAATTGATCGCGGGCTGGTCCACCGACGCCGATTTTCCGGATCGGCTTGCCCGGGTTATTCGCGAGTCTCTCGATGACGAGCTGCGCCCGCTTGGGACGATCGAGGGACTCTACGCTTTTATGGGAAGGGACGCTGCCGACTGGGGATACCTGCCGGAACGTCTGTCCCACGCCGCCCCGTTGCACGCGGTGACGCTGGCCGCTCTCGGGCGGCTGTCCGAGGCCTGCACTGTTGCGCAAACCCATATCGACAACAATGAAGGTGAACAGCTGCGCAGGTTGGCTGCGGCTCAGGCCATGCTGGTCAAACCGCGCGAGAAGTATCACGCGGAGCTAATGATCAAGTCTGCCAGTTACTTTCTTCGCCCGATGGATGAGCTCAGGCAATTGATTGCGGTGGCCAAGGTCAACGACCGCGGGGCTGTGGCGGCGCTGCTGCACCAGTGGGAATCCCAAAACGCCAGATGGCACAACATCGAGGATGCCTGGGAGCCAACGCCGTTTCCGCTTGAGCGCATTCTTTGAGGCCAGACCCTAACCCAGACTCCCCCGCATCATCTCAAGCGCATCCGCCGTCGACCCGGTCGGCCTGAACTCCAGCCCTATTGCGCCGGCATAGCCCTGCGCTTGCAGCCAGGCGAGCTTCTGCCCGATGGGCAGGCGCCCGCTGCCGGGCTGGTGGCGGCCGGGGTGGTCGGCGATATGGAGGTGGAAGATGTGGTCGAGACCGCCGGCCAGCACCGTCTCGGGATCTTCGTCCATCACCATGGAATGATACATGTCGTAGGTGAGCCCGATCTCGGGGCGATTGACCGCCGCGACGATGTCGAGCCCTTCACTGGTGCTGGTCAGATAGTAGCCGGGATGATCGACCCGATCATTGAGCGGCTCCAGCGCCAGCCGGACGCCCGAACCGGCCAGCACCTCGGCCGCGCGGGCCATGGCCAGGGTCAGGCCATCGTGCTGGCGGGCGCGCTCGACGCCCTCCAGCAGCGGCCCGGACTGGCAGATCAGGATCGGCGCACCCAGACGGATGGCCACCTCGCGGCTCTGTTCGAGACCGGCGAGGAAC
>NZ_JAUYGL010000201.1 GCF_030689745.1 Devosia sp. | reverse complement strand
GTGTTGATTGTGGCCAATCGGGCCACCCACGCCTATCTGCTCGACAAGCTGCGAGCGGTACCGCGCAAAGACCCGGTCGCCGAGCACGATTGATCGCTCATGGTCGCTTTTGCGAACGGCAGGGGGCGTCGCCCCGGGCCGTCCACGACCCGGCTGCGGCGCGGGCAGACTGGCGCCTTCCCGCAGCGGTGACTGCGCGTTGACAGGCACGCCTGCACCCACGGGCTCTGGGCATTTCGGCGCCTCGCGGTCGCCCAATTGCCGCCGAGGTCAGCCACGCAACGCCCTGTCGACCCAAACTTGCCTGCAACCATGGTCTTTGTTATTTCGGCGACGACGTCGCCGAAACGTGCGATCAGCGGCGCAAAATGCTGGCCAGCGATGGTATCGCTTAGATCGAACAATGAAATCCAACGGACGAGAGGGTAATCCATGAAGCTGGAATCAATTGCGCTGCACCACGGCTACACATCGGAGCCAACCACCAAGGCGGCCGCGGTGCCGATCTACCAGACCACCTCCTATACCTTTGACGACACCAAACACGGCGCCGACCTGTTCAATCTGGCGGTGCCGGGCAATATCTATACCCGCATCATGAACCCCACGACGGCCGTGCTGGAGCAGCGCGTGGCGGAAATGGAAGGCGGCATTGCCGGGCTGTGCGTGGCCTCGGGCATGTCGGCCATCACCTATGCGATCCAGGCGATTGCCGGGATGGGCGACAATATCGTTTCGGTGAGCCAGCTCTATGGTGGCACCTATAATCTGTTCATGCACTCGTTCCCGCGCCAGGGCATTGATGTGCGGCTGGCCGATCAGGGCGATTTTGACGGCATCGACGCGCTGATTGACGAGAACACCAAGGCGGTCTTCTGCGAGTCGATCGGCAATCCGGCCGGCAATGTTGTGGACATTCAGCGGCTGGCCGAGATCGCGCACAAGCATGGCGTGCCGCTGATTGTCGATAATACGGTGGCGACGCCCTATCTGTGCAAGCCGTTCGAATTCGGCGCCGATATCGTGGTGCACGCGCTGACCAAATATATCGGCGGGCACGGCAATTCCATCGGCGGCATCATTGTCGATAGCGGCAAGTTCGACTGGGTCAAGAACAAGGACCGCTTCAAGATCCTCAACGAGCCCGACCCCTCCTATCACGGCGTGGTCTATACCGAGGCGCTTGGCGCTGCTGCCTATATCGGGCGTTGCCGCGTGGTGCCATTGCGCAATACCGGCGCGGCCCTGTCGCCGCACAGCGCCTTCCTGTTCCTGATGGGGCTGGAAACACTGGGCCTGCGCATGGAACGCCATTGCGAGAATTCGCTGGCTCTGGCCAACTACCTGCAGGCACATCCCAAGGTGAGCTGGGTGAATTATGCGGCGCTGCCGACCAGCAAGTATCATGCGACTGCCAACAAGATCACCAAGGGCAAGGCCTCCGGCATTGTCAGCTTTGGCATCAAGGGCGGCGCGGTGGCGGGTGGTCAGTTCATTGACGCCCTCAACATGATCCTGCGACTGGTCAATATCGGCGACGCCAAATCACTGGCCTGCCACCCGGCCTCGACCACCCATCGCCAGCTCTCGACCGAGGAACTGGCCACCGCCGGTGTGTCGGAAGATCTGGTGCGCATCTCGGTGGGCATTGAGCATATTGACGACATCATTGCCGATGTCGAACAGGCGCTGGCCAAGGTCGGCTAGCGTTCAGGCCGATTGGCAAGTGCCACATGCAAGGGACGGCATTTCTGCCGTCCCTTTTTTTTGTCAGGGCGTGGCTAACGACGAAAGCCGCTGGCCGCCCGGCGGGCCGGACCTAGTTCAGGAACACCCTGACACTGTCGCCCCGCCCTTCGGCGTCGACCACCGACAGCGTGACATAGCCGGGACCATCAGGGTGCCAATTGTCCTGACGGGCAAAGCCGGGCCGCCCGAACGGGGCGCCATTGGCAAAGAAGGTGAAGGGGGGCACCCCGTTGCGCACCTTGACCATGAGCGGGGCGGATTGGCCGAGGCCCAGCCCCAGATCGACGGCCACCCCATCGCCGGGAAAGGCGATCTCGGGGGCGGCGTCGCGAGCGACCAGGTCGGTGTCGGGATGGCGGAAGCGCCGTAGCGGGGCGGGCAGCTCGGTGGTCGAGGCAAACAGGGTCCCCTTGGGGGCGCGCGGCAGTGGCGCGCGCCGACTGCCCAGCCGGTCAAAGGCCTCAAACAGGATTGGCGCGGCGCCGGTAATGCCGGCGAGGCCCGGGACGGGGGCGCCATCGGGGCGGCCGGCCCAGACGCCGATCACCGTCTTGCCGTCAAAGCCGATGGCCCAGGCATCGCGATAGCCATAGGAGGTGCCGGTTTTGTAGGCGATACGACCGGGCGAGCCGTTCAGCGGTGGGGCGACGTCAGCCAGGATATCGGCGACATACCAGGCGCTGATCGGGTCGAGCACGGGCGCGGCAATGGGTGGGGGCAGTGGCGGGGTGGTGCCGTCATGCACAATCACCGGCGTGCCGCCCTGGGCAATGGCGGCATAGACCGAAACCAGATCGCGAAGGGTGATGCCGACGCCACCCAGGCCGACGGCAAGGCTCGGCGCGGTATCGGTGGGCAGGCGCGGATCGGCATGGGCCCGGCGCAGGCGCGACACCAGCCGCGCCGGCCCCACGGCATCAAGCACCACCACGGCGGGGATGTTGAGCGACTGCGTCAGGGCGTCGTGAATGGTCACCGTGCCGCGACTGAAGCCATCAAAATTGATCGGGACATAGCTGCCAAAGGCGGTGGGGCGATCCTCGATCAGGCTTTGTGGATGGGCCAGTCCCAGCTCGAACGCCAGCCCATAGATCAGCGGCTTGAGGGTGGAGCCGGGCGAGCGTACGGCCCTGGTCATATCGACATAGCCCTCGCTCTGGGTGGCAAACAGGCCGGCCGAACCG
Source organism: Devosia sp. (assembly GCF_030689745.1). Lineage (GTDB taxonomy): Bacteria > Pseudomonadota > Alphaproteobacteria > Rhizobiales > Devosiaceae > Devosia > Devosia alba. The sequence goes on along the minus strand of NZ_JAUYGL010000201.1, from coordinate 9,159 downwards.
ATTGAGGCGAGGATCTCGCCGCTTTCGATATCGGCGGCGACAATGGCGACCGAGACCCTGGGGTCAATCAAGCGGGCCCGCGCGGCAGCAAGCTGCTCGAGGGCGTCCTGCAGGCGCCGCTCGATGGTCAGACTGATCGTGCGGGTTTCGGGCTGGGCGCGCATCGCCTGTTCGGCCAAGTGGGCGGCCAGCATGGGAAAGGCCCGGCGGGCCGTCGGCACCGGCTCGTGCTTGGCGGCAATGGCCTCTTCAACCGGCAGGGCCCCCAGGGCCACGAGACGATCAAGCACCTTGTCGCGACCGGCACGGGCGGCCTCGGGATTGCGGTCGGGGCGGCGAAGTTCAGGCGATTGTGGCAAGGCCACCAGCAGCGCCGCCTGCGCCGTGGTCAGCCGGTTCGGCTCCTTGCCGAAATAGGCCAGGCTCGCGGCGCGGATCCCCTCGATATTGCCGCCATAGGGCGCCAGCGTCAGGTAGAGGTCGACGATGTCGTCCTTGCCGAGATCGGCTTCGAGCTGGCGGGCATGCACCATCTGGCGCAATTTGCCCCAGGCGTCGCGCGTGGGTTCCCCTTCGAGCAGCCGGGCCACCTGCATGGTCAGCGTTGAGCCGCCGGACACGACCCGGCCGCCCGCCATGACGAATTGCCCGGCGGCGCGCAGCATGGATGACCAGGCGATGCCGTCATGGCTGGCAAAGCTGCGGTCTTCATAGGCGATCAACATGGCAAGGAAGCGCGGATCGACCGCGTCGCGCTGGACGGGAAGGCGCCAGCGGCCCTGCGCGGTGGCGAAGGGTCGCAGCAACAGCCCGTCCCGATCGGTCACGGCGGTGGAGACGGGCAGCGTGGCCGCATGTGGCGTGGGGGGCAGTGCCTGCGCAATGCCGGCAATGCTGGCGCTGAGCTGGATCGTGCCGACAAAGGCCAGCACGAACAGGGCAAAGCCGAGCAGCGTCAGCCACCGCGCCCAGGGGCGCGGTGAGGATAGGGGTGGTGTCGCCTCGGGCGTGCTCACGGGCCTGTCGCTGTCACCTCGACCATGCCAGCGGCGGTATTGGCCCGCAGCTCTGGCCGATACATGTCCTCGACAGTGGCGCCGGGCAGGGTGAACAGACCCGGGCTGACGGCCCGCACCAGATAGGCCGTGGTGAAGCTACCCGGCTCGGAGAAGAAGCGGAAGGCGGCGACATATTGGTCGGTGCGCGATTCCACATGGCTGGCCGTGTCGAGCTGCAGCCAGTTGAAATCGGCAACGCCTTCGCCTGCCGACAGGTCCGGGTTTTCGATTTCAAAGCCGGCGGGCAGAGGGTCGGCCAGCAGGTATTGTCCTGATCCCAGGGTTTCCGGATAGACGGTCAGCACCACCACCAGCTGCTCATTCTGGGCGATGGCGTCGATGTCGATGTCAACGGGGGTGCCATCGGGCAGGAAATACTCGCGGAACAGGGTGAAGCCGGCATTGGATGGGTCGGGCTGCACGCTGGGATAGCCGGTGACGGTCACCTTGGCCTGGGTGGCGGCATCGCCATTATTGGTGATGTCGATGGGGCTGAACCCGGTCTGCTCGAAGCGGCGATAGACCGGCGCGGCGAGGGCCTCTCCGTTCAGGCTGATGGTCCCGTCGGTGGTGCCGCTGCCCAGGGCAGCCGCCGCCAGCAGGGTCCAGCCGTCTTCCTGGGTCGAGCTATAGCGGGCGGCGTTGCGCAGTTTGGCGAGCTGGTCGGCCAGCGCCGTCAGATCGACGCCGGCCGGCTTGAATTCGGCCGCCAGTGCCAATACGCCCGCTGTGTCGCGCAGCAGGCTGCCATAGTCGGCACGGTAGCGCTGCCGGTTGGGCGCATCGGCCAGACTGCTGACGGCCGCATCGAATGCCGTGGCGGCGCGGGTGGTGTCGCCATAGAGCGCCAGGGCGGCGCCGAGCTGGGCCTTGGCCAGGGGCGAACCGAAGGCGTCGAGGCGTGCTTCGAGATAGTAGCGCAGATCGCCCATGCTGACGCGTCCGGCGCGCGCCAGATCGTAGAGTGCATAGGCAATGTCTTCGCCGCCATTATCGAAGTCGCTGGCATAGGAGAGCTGGTTGCCCAGATTGTCGAGCGCCCGGCTCATGGCCTGCTCGGGCACCGCATAGCCGGCTGCCCGGGCGCGCAGCAGGAAGTCGGTGACATAGCCATCAAGCCAGCCATCGCCACCATCGAATGGCCCCCAGAGGCCAAAGCCGCCGCCCGAATTCTGCTTGGACAGCAGATTGGCAATGGCGTTGTTGACGGTCTGGCTGAGCTCTTCATCACCCGCCACGCCGATCAGCTTGGCGACGTCGTTGAGGTAGAGCAGCGGCAGGGCGCGGCTGGAAATCTGCTCGGCACAGCCATAAGGATAGCGGTCGAGCGAGAGCAGCAGGCCGGGGACATCGAGCCGGGCGAGAGGGCCGACCGCCAGGGTCATGGCGCCGGTATTGGCCATGTAGCTGGCAAAAAAGCCCTCATCAATGCTGGTGGTCTTGCCGGGGTCGATGGCAATCAGCGTGCTGGTGGTGACCGGGGCGCTGATGGGGCGGACGCCCAGGGTCAGCGCCTTGGTCTGGGTGCTGTCATCGGGTGCGGTGATGGTCAGGTCGATGGGCCAGTCGCCGATCGCCAGGCCCTGCAGCTTGAGGTTGAGCGCCGTGCGTTCACCCTGGGCCAGCTCGACCAGCGTGTCGGTCGCGTCAGTGCCAAGGCCGGTGCCGGTCGACAGGGCGACACCGTAAGTGCCCGATGCACCACCCACATTGTTGATCTCGACGAGCAGGCGCGAGGTGTCATCGACACGCAGGAAGCGCGGCGGGCTGAGGGTGACGACCACCGGATCGCGCACGATCACATCGGTCGAGGCGTGGCCGACCGCAGTGTCGGTCCAGGCCATGGCCATGACCCGTACCGTGCCCGAGAAATCGGGCATGTCGAAGGTGATGCTGGCCTTGCCGTCGGCATCGATGTCGACAATGCCGGAATGCAGTGCGACCAGCACCGAGGTGGGTGGCGGCGTGCCCAGCCGCGCCGCGCCGCCATCGCCGCCCGAGCGCATGGCGCCGGCCATGCCCTGGGTCGGATCGATCAGCGAGCCATAGAGATCGCGAATATCCATGCCGAGCTGGCGCTGGCCGAAATACCAGTCATCGGGGCTGGGCACCTTGAAATTGGTCAGGTTGAGAATGCCCAGGTCAACGGCGGCGACGGCGACATAGGCCCGCTGGCCGGCGGCCAGATTGCCCAGCGCGATTTCGGCGGTAAAACTCTGGCGCGGCAGTGCGATGTCGGGCGTGACAAGGCTGACATCGAGCTTGCGGTCACCCGGTTCGACATCGGCAAAGGCCAGGCCCAGGGCGCGCGATGGCATGCGCTTTTCGCCCGCATCGGCGGGACGATAGAGGATGGCCGTCACATAGGCGCCGGGGCCCCATTCATCGGTAACCTCTAGCCCAATGGTGGTGCCTTCGGCGGGGACCTCCACCGCCTGCATGGCGATGACGCGGTTGTCGACCACCATTACCAGCGCGGTGCCGGCAAATTGCGGGTCGAGCTTGAGCCGGGCCGTTTCGCCAACGCGATAGGCCGGCTTGTCGAGGGCCACCTGCAAGGTGTCGGGCGTGTCCGAACCGGCATCGGCATAGTAATAGCCGGCATAGAAATCATAGCTCGAGGCGGTCGCGTCGGGGCCGGTGCTGTCGACCTCGATCTGGTAGCGGCCCCAATCGACATTGGCGCCTACGGTGACCGGCCCGCCCGCCGGTGTGTCAACGCTGCCGCTGGCTACTTCGCGGGTGGTGGTGATGGCTTCCCACTGCCAGGCGCTACCATTGCGATACCACTGATAGGTGGTCTCGACGCGCGACAGGGTCCAGTTCAGGCCGGTCTTGGCGACAGCCTCGCCCTCGGGCGAGACGGCAATGATGTTGAACTGCGCCGCACTGCCCGAGGGCAGGCCGGTGGGGTCGGAGAACACCGGCTTGATGCCGATGCGATCGCCGTCGGCCAGCACAGGGCGGGCAATACTGCGCTCAATGGTGCGGCCATTGGTGTCGACCAGCCGCAGCAGGATCTGCGCCTGCAGCGGCCGCGTGGTGGTCTGCACCGGCGGCAGGGTGATCTCGGCCACGGCATTGCCGGCCTCGTCGGTGGTGCCGACAACGCCAAGCGGCTCGCGCGTGGTTTCCATGCTGTCGTCGAGCCGGCCGAAGGTATAGCCGGGGAAGGCCTTCAGCGTCTTGACCGGGCTGATGATGGCGTCGGCTTCAATGGCCAGGCCCGGTGCGGTGGCGCCATAGAGATATTTGGCGGCGACGTCGATCTCGGTTACCGCCTCGATCACGAAGGGCGCGTCGTCGGCGGTGCTCAGCTCAAAGGCCAGCCGCTCGGGCTCGAAATCCTCGACGAGGAAACTGGTGGAAGACAGCGCGTCGGCATTGGGATCGGAATAGAGCCGCAGCGTCCAGGAACCGCGCATGGCTTCTTCGACCATGGGCAGGCTGGTGAAGTAACCACCGGCGCCCTCGTCGCTGAGCAATTGCGTGCTGGCGATGACGCCGTCTGGCCGCTGGACCTCCAGGGTCAGCGGCAGGCCGGTGACGGCCTGGGCGCGGTCATCGCGCAGGAGGGCGGTGAGGAACACGGTTTCGCCGGGGCGATAGACGCCGCGCTCGGTGGTGGCAAACAGGTCGAGCGGGCCGGGCGAGGGCCGCCCTTCGACGCCGCGATCGGTCAGGTCGAAGGCCGGCTTGCTCAGATCGAGAAAGGCATAGTCGCCGTCAGCGGTTTCGGCCACCAGCAATTGCGGTGCCGCGCCGCCCGTGCCGCGGGCCAGCCCGGGGGCAAACAGGGCGCGGCCATCGGCGTCGGTTGTGGTCTCGCCCAGCACGTCATTGTTGACGGCAATCAGGCGGACGCTGGCATTGGCCACCGGCCGGGCGTCGGTCAGGCCCCGCACAAAGGCGTGCACACCGTCATCGCCGGCAATGGTGGTCAGGCCCAGATCGGTGATGATGAACCACTGGGTAGCTTTTTCTTCCCAATAGCGATCCTCGACGGCGCCCTTGATGCGGGCCGTCACCACATAGGCACCCGCCCGCATGTCGCCGATGGCATCGGCGATGGGAATGGCGGTGGTGGTCAGCGCATTGGGCTCGCCACGCGCCAGGTCGACCTCGCCGCTCCAGACCTGCTGGCCAACGCGGTCGGCAATGTCCTCAGCCGCGTAATCGGTCAGATTGCCCTGGAAAATGCCGTCGCGCACGGCGCTGGCAATGGCCCGGTCGCCAATGCGGTAGATCTTGAGCTCGGCGGTGTCGGCATTGACCGAGGTGATCGGCAAGCCGCCACCCAGCCCGGCTGGCATGACATAGGCATTGTTGGCAAAGCCGACAAAGGGCGCGCGATCAGGCACATAGACATTGAGCTCGACATCGTCGCTCAGGGTTTCGCCATCGGCCGAGGGCAGACCGGCCCGCAGCTTGATGGCGTAGCGGCTGCCATGGCTGACGCCGTCGACGCAGATCTGGTCGGCCTCGGTCTCCACCGAAGTCTGGGGGGCATCGGCGACCACGACATAGGCGGAGAGGTCGGTGCTGCCGAGCGGATCGGAGAACACGGCGCAAATGCGCGGGGCGGCTGCCTCGGCATCAACCACATGATTGACCACGCGGAAGCCGTGCTGGGCGACAATTTCGTCGAGATGAGCGGCCACGTCGGCGTCGGGGACCAGGGCGAGGCTGAGCCGATAGGTGGCGATCGCCTCGCGCCACATGCTGGCATATTCCAGGCCATTGGCCAGTGCCCGCAAGCCATAGGCCCGGTCATCGACACTGGTGGCGCGCAGAAAAGCGTTGAGGGCGGCCGACACAGCGGTGCGGCCAAGCTCGGCGCTGTTGTCGCCTTCGCTGGCACCAGCCACAGCTTCGGCGCGGGTCAGCGCGGCAATGGCCAGCGCCTGCCACAAGGCGGGATCATTGGGGTTGATGGCCAGCGCCTGGCGATAGGCGATCATTGCGCCGGCCGGATTTTCGGCGGCGCTGGCGGCGTCGCCATCGGCTACCAGATCGGCATAGCTGGCCTTGGGCGGTGGCGCGTCGGTCAGCGGCAGCTCATTGGCAAAGCGCCGCGCCGTATCAATCAGGTCCTGGGCCGGAAAGGGCAGTTCGGCCTGACGCACCACCGCGGTGGTGGCCATTGTCGCCGCACGGTCGAGCGTGCCCGAGACGGCACTCTTGAACTGGGTGGCCTCGCCGATATCGCCCTTGAGGAAACACCAGTTTGATTTCTGGTTGAAGGTGAAGGCCAGGCAGAGCTGATCCTCGGCACAGGCGGCGCTGCAGGCATCAAGACTGCTATCCTTGACGATGGCATAGTCAAAGCCCGGCAGGTCGGTGTCGGGCAGCAGGGTGATGTTGGGTTCGGCTGCCGGCGCGCTGGCCATGCCCAGCGCCAGGATCAGTGCCGCTCCAACCCAGCGAATAACGCCAACACCGTGCCGCATGCTGCTCTCCCAAGCTTCAAGCCTCTGCTGCATATGGACAATAGGCACGGGCAGAATGCAAGGGAAAGACGGGGCAGGACCGGGCTGATTGGTGTCGCCTAGCCTTTTGGCGGCGTCACATCGCCCGGCCGGTAAATTGCCAGCGGGCGAATTTCATAGGCGCCCGCGCCACTGCCGGGATTGGCCTTGGCCAGTTCCTCGGCGAAGGCGATGGCCTCATCGATTGAGTCGCAATCGGCAACGTAAAAGCCCAGGAACTGCTCCTTGGTCTCGGCAAACGGGCCGTCAAGCACCACTGTGGTGCCCGAGTTTTTGCGCAGGGTGGTGGCGGCGCTGGTGTTTTGCAGCCGCACCACCGGGCCCAGCCGGCCCTTGGCGCGCATGGCGTCCTGCACCAGATCGAGCCGGGCCATGCAGGCATCGTCTTCCTCTTGGGTCCAGGCGCTGACGGCCTTTTCGTCCTCATAGCAAAGCACGGCATAAAGCATGGTGCGAATCCCTGTGTTGAACCGGGGGATTATGCCGGGACTTTCTGGTCTGGAGAAGGCATGGGGGACACAAATCGGCGCCCGGTCCCTTCGCGTGCACGGCGCGGTGGTTTATGCAATGTTCTCGTCTTGCAGTTGATTCAGTTCCCGTTGGGGGAGAACACCCATGGAATACCGCTATCTGGGGCGCTCGGGCCTGAAAGTGTCGACCCTGACCATGGGCACCATGACTTTTGGGGGCAGCGAGAAGATCGGCAATACCAGCCGGGCCGACGCCGCGCGACAGGTCGATATGTGCCTCGATGCCGGGATCAATCTTTACGACACTGCCAATGTCTACAATGCCGGCGTGTCGGAGGAGATTCTTGGCGATATCCTGGCCGAGAACGGGCGGCGGCAAAAGGCGCTGATCGCCACCAAGGTGCGCTTCAAGATGGGGGATGGCCCCAACGAGATCGGGCTGAGCCGTCACCATATCATCGCGCAGTGCAAGGCCAGTCTGCAGCGCCTGAAGACCGACGTCATCGACCTGTACCAGGTGCATGAATGGGACGGGCAGACGCCGATCGAGGAGACCATGGAGGCGCTCGACACGCTCGTGCGCCATGGCCATGTCCGCTATATCGGCTGTTCCAACTATTCGGGCTGGCACATTTCCAAGGCGCTGGCGGCCGCCAGGGAGCGGGCCGGCGAGCGCTTTGTCAGCCAGCAGATCCATTATACGCTGCACTCGCGCGAGGCCGAATATGAGCTGGTGCCGATCAGCCAGGACCAGGGGCTGGGCATTCTGGTGTGGTCGCCGCTGGCCGGCGGTCTGCTGTCGGGCAAATATCGCCGCGACGGCGGGCCCGACAGTGGCCGTCATGTCGGCGGCTTCCGCGAACCGCCGGTCTATGACTGGGACAGGCTCTACGACATTGTCGATGTCATCGTGGCCATTGCCGGGGAGCGCGGCGTGTCGGGGGCGCAGGTGGCGCTGGCCTGGACGCTGGGTCGAGTGGGGGTAAGCTCGGTGATCATTGGCGGGCGCAGCCAGGCCCAGTTCCAGGACAATCTGGCCGCTGCCGATCTCGCGCTGAGCGTCGATGAACGGGCACGGCTCGACGCGGTCAGCCAGCCGCCGCTGCTTTATCCCTATTGGCATCAATCCTTCACCGCGCAGGACCGGCTGGGCAAGATCGATCTGGACCTGATTGGCCCCTATGCCGAGGATTTCAAGCGTGGGTGATTTTCTGTTTGCGCCCCATGCTCCCGTCACGATCCCCATTGCCCGGGGCGGCTTGTTTGCCGTGCGCCGGCTCTATTGCGTCGGCCGCAACTATGCCGAGCACATCGTGGAAATGGGCAATGACACGCGCGACCCGCCGTTCTTTTTCGCCAAGCCCGCCGATGCCGTGCTGGTGGGGGGGGCGGCCATGCCCTATCCGCCGCAGACGGCGGATCTGCAGCACGAGATCGAGCTGGTGGTGGCCATCGGCAAGGACGGGGCCGATATCGCGGTGGGCGATGCACTGAACCATGTCTATGGCTATGCGGCCGGGCTGGATATGACCCGGCGTGATCTGCAGGCACTGGCCAAAAAGGCCGGGCGCCCCTGGGAGATGGCCAAGGCATTTGACTGTTCGGCGCCCATCGGCACCATCGAACCTGCCGAAGCCATCGGCCATCCCGACAGCGGCGCTATCACGCTGTCGGTCAATGGCGTGGAACGCCAGCGCGGCGATCTGGCTGACCAGATCTGGAGCGTGGGCGAAGCCATCGCCTATCTCAGCCAGTTTGTGACGCTGAAGGCCGGCGATCTGATCATGACCGGTACACCGGCCGGGGTCGGCGCGGTGGGGCGCGGCGATGTGATCGAGGGCAGCATTGCGCGCGTCGGCACGGTGCGGACAGTGATCAGCTGATGACAGTCTGGTCCCCCCAGCAGGACGCGGCGCTGGTCGCGGTATCGGATTGGCTCAAGGACCGCGACGGCCCGCAGGTGTTCCGCCTGTTCGGCTGGGCAGGCACCGGCAAGTCGACGCTGGCGGTGCATCTGGCCCAGGATGTGCGCAAGGTCCGCTTTGCCGCCTTTACCGGCAAGGCGGCGCTGGTGATGCGCAAGCGGGGATGCAAGGGCGCCCAGACCATTCACAGCCTGATCTATACCCTGGTCAGCGAAAA
>NZ_JAUYGL010000183.1 GCF_030689745.1 Devosia sp. | reverse complement strand
GTGTAATGCGGGTACTGTCGGGCCCTGCTAGAGCAATGGCTTTTGCAGGAGCCTTGCCCATGACCAGTTACCGGATTGTCGATTGCCGGGCGGGCGACAGCGCTGGGCAGGAGATCACCATCGCCAGCGCCACCTCACCCGAGGATGCGGCGCACAAGGCGATCGGCGAGACGCTGGTGCGCAGTGGCCGCAAAAGCGATTTGCGGGTGCGCGTCTACTATCAGTACAGCGGGCAGACGCTATCGATGGTGCGACTCTACGCCAAGGCGATTGATCGGGAACAGCTCTGACCGGCCAGATCCTGTCGATGGAGCAGCCAACCAGGTCCGGTCCGACCCGATCAGATCACACCAGTGCTACGCCGCGTCGCTGAGCAGGTCTTCGGCCAGGCCGTATTCGTGCAGTTTGCGGTAGAGGGTGGAGCGGCCGATCTTGAGGGCGCGGGCGACACGTGACATGCGGCCGCCATGGTGCTCGATGGCAAAGACGATGGCGGCGCGCTCGATCTCGGCCAGCGCGGCAATGTCGCCGGCGGGATCAAGGAAACGGTCGGGCGCGGCGGGCATGCTGGTATCGATGCGCTGGCGGGCGGTGGCGGAATCGATATGGGTGGGGGAAGCGGCCATGGGCGCGGCCTGGATTTCCTTGATGGCGCGGTCGCGGCCGTTGGCCTGGGCGATAATCTGCGGAAAATCGATGGTTTCGAGGAAAGCGCCATCGCTGAGGATGACGGCGCGATAGACGGCGTTTTCCAGCTGGCGGACATTGCCCGGCCAGTCATAGGCGGCCAACAGGTCGAGCGCGGCCGGCGAAATGCCCAGAATGCGCTTGCCGGCCTCGGCTGCGAAGCGGGCGATGAACATGGCGACCATGGCGTTGAGGTCTTCCATGCGCTCACGCAAAGGCGGGGTATAGATGGGGAAGACGTTGAGCCGGTAGTAGAGATCCTCGCGGAATTCGCCGGTTTTCGCCAGATTCAGCAGGCGCCGATTGGTGGCCGAGATGAGCCGGACATTGACGCGCTCGGGGCGCGAGGCGCCAACAGGTTCGATCTCGCCTTCCTGCAGTGCCCGCAGCAGCTTGACCTGCATATCGAGCGGCAGTTCGCCGATTTCGTCGAGAAACAGCGTACCATTATGGGCTTCGGCAAATTTGCCGGTCTGATCGGCCAGGGCGCCGGTAAAGGCGCCTTTCTTGTGTCCGAACAGTACCGATTCCACGAGATTGGGCGGGATCGCGCCGCAATTGACGGTGACGAAGGGTTTGCCGGCGCGGTCGCCCGAGCCCTGGATGATGCGGGCGATCAGTTCCTTGCCGACCCCGGTTTCGCCCTCGATCAGTACCGGGATGGTCGATTTGGCGGCCTTGGCGCAGAGGCTGAGCACGCGGGCCATGGCTGGCGCCTTGGCGATCATGTCGCTGGCCGTGAAGGTGCCGGACTTGCGGGCGCGCTCGGCGCGGATGGTGGCTTCGAGCGCATCGAGTTTCATGGCGTTGCGCAGCGAGATGACCAGGCGCTCAGGGGCGATGGGTTTGACGAAATAGTCGGCTGCGCCGTTGCGCATGGCCGAAATCACCGTCTCGAGGGAGGCATTGGCGGTCTGGATGATGACCGGGGTGGTTAGCCCTTCGCGGCGCATGGCGTCCAGCACGCCCATGCCATCGAGGTCGGGCATGACCAGATCGAGAATCATCGCGCCGATATTGCGGTCGTCGCGCAAAATGGCCAGAGCCTGTTCCCCGCCCGTGGCGATGAGCGGCTTGAAACCAGCCTTGTTGGCGACTTCCGCCGTCAGGCGCAGTTGAACCGGATCATCATCAACTACCAGAATACGCGTCATCCAAACCCCGGCTATTTGCGACGGCATCGAATCGTGTGCCGTTTTGGGAACACGATGAGCGGATGGGGTTAAGGGGCGATTAATCATGGAGAATCCGGCGGCGGTTTATGCCGGCCAATTGCGTCCTGGCCTTCCCGGTCTCGCCTTTGATGCGGCGTGGGAGGGGTGAGGCAACGCGCCTTGGACGCTGCACTTCCCAAGCTTGGTCCCGCTCGGCTAAGGTCCGCGCCAAATCAGATCCGCCGGAGAGACCGCATGACCGCACCCGTCCAGAAGAGCCACAATCAATATGGCGCCCTGCCGGTGTGGGATCTCAGCGATCTCTATCCTGCGGCCGACAGCCCGCAGTTCAAGGCCGATCTGGAACGGGCCAAGGCTGACGCAATCCGCTTTGAAGCCGATTACAAAGGCAAGCTCGTGGCGCTGACCCAGGCGGGCCGGTTGATCAAGGCGATCAAGGACAGCGAGGCCCTGGGTGATCTGACCGGCCGCATCGGCTCGTTCGCCTTTCTGCAATATGCGCAAAAAGCCACCGATCCTGATCGGGCCAAGTTCATGGGCGACACCAATGAAGCGCTGACCAATCTGTCGACGCGCGTGTTGTTTTTCGAGCTGGAACTGAACCGGCTCGAGGATGCGGATCTCGAAGCGGCGCTGGCCGCTGATGCCGAGCTGGCGCGCTATCGCACCTGGTTTGATGAATTGCGCAAGGCCAAGCCCTACCAGCTCGACGACAAGCTGGAAGAACTGTTCCACGACAAGTCGACGACGTCGTTTGCCGCGTGGAACCGCTTGTTTGACGAAACGCTGAGCAGTCTTGAGTTTGACGTGGCAGGTGAGACGCTGACGCTGGAAGCAACGCTGCACCTGCTGTCAGAAAAAGACGAAGCCAAGCGCGAAGCCGCGTTCCGGGCGTTGGGCAAGACGCTCAAGGCGAATGGGCGGCTATTTACGCACATCACCAATGTGCTGGCCAAGGACAAGGAAATCTCCGATCGCTGGCGCGGCTACCAAGACATCGCCGATAGCCGCCATATGGCCAATTCGGTGGAACGCGAAGTCGTCGATGCGCTGCAAAAGGCGGTGGAGGAGGCCTATCCACGGCTGAGCCATCGCTACTACCGCATGAAGGCCAAATGGTTCGGCAAGGACAAGCTGAACGCCTGGGATCGCAATGCGCCGCTGCCGACCAGTGATGAGCGGGTGTGGGACTGGGACAGTGCGGTATCCACGGTGATGGAAGCCTATGGTCAGTTTTCCCCCGACCTGGCGGCCTATGCCGCGCCATTCTTCAACTCGGGCTGGATCGACGCGCCCAGCGGCGACGGCAAGCTGTCGGGGGCCTTTGCCCATCCGACCGTGCCGAGCGCGCATCCCTATCTGATGCTCAACTATATGGGGCGGTCGCGTGATATCATGACGCTGGCCCATGAATTGGGGCATGGCGTGCATCAGCGGCTGGCCGCGGCGCAAGGGCCGATCCTGGCCAATACGCCGCTGACCCTGGCCGAAACGGCGTCGGTATTTGGCGAAATGCTGACCTTCCGCTCGCTGCTGAACAAGACCACCGACCCCAAGCAGCGCTTTGCCCTGCTGTCGAGCAAGGTCGAGGACATGCTCAATACAGTGGTACGGCAGATCGCGTTCTACACCTTTGAGCGGCGCATCCACACGGCGCGGCGCCAGGGTGAACTCAAGACCGAACAGATCAACCAGATCTGGCTGGATGTGCAGCAGGAATCGCTGGGCGATGCGATCATCACCAATGACGGCTATGAAAGCTTCTGGGCCTATATCCCCCACTTCATTCACTCGCCTTTCTATGTCTACGCCTATGCCTTTGGTGACTGTCTTGTGAACTCGCTCTACGCACAGTATGAGAAGTCCAGTGTAGGCTTTGCCGAGCGCTATTTCGAGCTGCTCAAGGCTGGGGGAAGCAAGCACCACACCGAACTGCTCGCGCCGTTTGGACTGGACGCCAAGGATCCCCAATTCTGGTCGCTGGGTCTCTCGATGATCGAGGGGCTGATCGACGAGCTGGAAGCAACGGCTCCCTGAGCATTGTTGCGGCGACCGACTTCGGGCACTTAGACTTTTTGAACACTGGACTTGCGAGGACGATAATGGCCACCAAACACCGCCCCGAACATCATTCCGAGCCGCGGCTTGAATCGCCAATGGATTATGCCCAGCACGAGGGCACCTATGAAGGCTTCATCACTGGCGTCAAATGGGCCGCCATCATCTCGGTCATCTCGATGGTCATTCTCTATTTTCTGATCCAGCCCTGATTTCAGCGCAGGTCCACGCATTCCATTCGAGCCTGTCCGCCGGACGGGCGAGCAGGAGATTTTCATGAAAATTGCCATCGTCCGCGAACGGGTCGAGGGAGAGAACCGCGTCGCGGCCACCCCCGAAACGGTCGGCAAACTCATTGCGCTGGGCGCCAGCGTTCAGATTGAAAAGGGTGCCGGGCTGGGCTCGCGCATTCTGGACAGCGACTATCAAGCGGCAGGCGCAGTCATTGCTGCGACGGCGCCGGCAGCGCTCAAGAATGCCGATATTGTGCTGACCGTGCGTCGCCCCGAGGCGGCGGCATTGGCCGGCGTCAGCAAGGGATCGCTGCTGATCGGCGCGCTGGACCCCTATGGCAATGACAAGGAAGTGGCGGCGTTGGCCAAGGCTGGCGTCACGGCGGTCTCCATGGAATTCATGCCGCGGATTACCCGCGCGCAGGTAATGGACATTCTGTCCAGCCAGGCCAATCTGGCCGGCTATCAGGGCGTCATTGAAGCGGCAGCGGCGTTTGACCGCGCCCTGCCGATGATGATGACTGCCGCTGGGACCGTGCGTCCGGCCAAGGCCTTCGTGATGGGCGCCGGTGTTGCCGGGCTGCAGGCTATTGCCACCGCCAAGCGTCTGGGTGCGGTGGTATCGGCCACCGACGTGCGGCCAGCCGCCAAGGAACAGGTTGAGTCACTGGGCGGCAAGTTCGTTGCTGTCGAGGATGAAGAATTCAAGCAGGCCGAGACTGCCGGCGGTTACGCCAAGCAGATGAGCGCCGAATACCAGGCCAAACAGGCCGAACTGACGGCGCAGCACATTGCCAAGCAGGACATCGTCATCACCACGGCGCTGATCCCGGGGCGCCCGGCGCCACGGCTGATCACCAAGGCGATGGTTGAATCGATGGCGCCGGGTTCGGTGATTGTCGATCTGGCCGCAGAGCGCGGCGGCAATGTCGAACTGACCGTGCCGGGCAAGGTGATCGAGCACAAGGGCGTGACGATCATAGGCTACACCAATATGCAGGGTCGCATTCCGACCACGGCGAGCCAGCTCTATGCGCGCAACCTGCTGGCATTCCTGACCACGCTGATCGATGCCAAGGAACAAAAGCTCGCCATCAACTGGGACGACGAGCTGGTCAAGGCGACCGTGCTGACGCGCGATGGTGCGGTGGTGCACCCCAGTTTTGTCGCTGGCGACGCCAAGCCGGCGACGCCTACCAAGACAGCTGCAGGCAAGACTGCGGCACCGGGCAAGACTTCTGCCAGCAAGCCTGCGGCTAGCAAAAAGGCTGCAGCAAGCAAGACTGCCGCAAGCAAGGCCCCCAGTGCCGCCAAGCTGGCAGCCAAGGCACAGGCCACGGTCGTCATGGATGCGGCCGCTGCCCCCAAGCCAACCACGGCCAAGCCGCTGCAAACCAAGCCCGCTGCAAAGAAAGCTGCGGCACCTGCAGCCGCCAAGCCTGCCGACGTCAAAAAGCCAGCTGCCGCCAAAAAGCCTGCTGCGGTCAAGAAACCGGCGGCAGCCAAGACGCCAACCGCCAAGACGACTTCAGCCAAGATCCCCGCAGCACCCAAGGGAGACCAGTAAATGGAAGCCACGGCAGAACAGACCGCCGATGTGGTCGCCGCCGCCGCCCACGCGGCAATCGGGGGCGCTATCGACCCCTTCACCTTCCGGCTGGCAATTTTCGTGCTGGCGATCTTTGTCGGCTATTTCGTCGTCTGGTCGGTGACCCCGGCCTTGCACACGCCGCTGATGAGCGTGACCAACGCCATTTCGTCGGTGATCGTGGTGGGCGCCCTGCTCGCTGTCGGCGTGCATCTGGCGGCTGACGGGAACTGGGTGTCCAAGGCCTTCGGCTTTATCGCCCTGGTGTTTGCCAGCGTGAATATCTTTGGCGGGTTCCTCGTCACCCAGCGCATGCTGGCCATGTACAAGAAGAAGGGCTGAGCCAATGATCTCTGCGGATATTGCAGCCCTTCTCTATCTGGTCTCCGGCGTGCTGTTCATCATGGCGCTGCGCGGCCTTTCCAGCCCCCGGACAGCCCGGCAGGGCAATACTTATGGTATGGTGGGCATGGGCATCGCCATCCTCACCACGCTGGCCGTTGCCGCGCCCAGTGATCTGATCAGCTGGGTGCTGATCATTGGCGGTATTGCTCTGGGTGGCGGCATTGGTGCCTATATGGCCCGTACCGTCAAAATGACCGATATGCCGCAATTGGTGGCGGCATTCCACTCGCTGGTCGGCTTGGCGGCGGTGTTCGTGGCCGCTGCAGCGCTCTATGCGCCCGAAGCCTTCGGCATTATCGACATCGACCCCGCGACCGGTCTGGCTGTGGGCCTGATCCATGCGCAGGCGCTGGTGGAAATGAGCATTGGTGTGGCCATCGGTGCCTTCACCTTTACCGGCTCGGTCATCGCCTTTGCCAAGCTGAACGGTAATATGAGCGGCAAGCCGATCATCCTGCCGATGCGTCACCTCATCCATATCGCGATGGCGGTGGTATTGCTGGCGCTGGTCTGGGCCTTCACCGTCTCGGCTGACCCCATGCTGTTCTGGCTGATCACCATCATTGCCCTGATCCTGGGCGGGTTGATGATTATCCCGATCGGTGGCGCGGACATGCCGGTGGTGGTGTCGATGCTCAACTCCTATTCGGGTTGGGCTGCGGCCGGTATCGGCTTTACGCTGGGCAATACGGCGCTGATCATCACCGGCGCGCTGGTGGGTTCCTCGGGCGCGATCCTGAGCTACATCATGTGCAAGGCGATGAACCGGAGTTTCATTTCGGTGATCCTGGGCGGCTTTGGTGGCGATAGCGGCAGTGCTGCCGCGGGCGTCGAAGACGAGCGTCCGGTCAAGCAGGGGGCGGCTGATGACGCAGCCTTCCTGATGAAGAACGCCGGCAAGGTGATCATCGTGCCCGGTTACGGCATGGCGGTGGCCCAGGCCCAGCATGCGCTGCGCGAAATGGCCGACCTGCTCAAGGCAGAGGGCGTCACGGTCAAATACGCCATCCATCCGGTGGCCGGCCGCATGCCCGGACACATGAACGTGCTGCTGGCAGAGGCCAATGTGCCATATGACGAAGTGTTCGAACTCGATGACATCAACTCCGAATTTGCCCAGTCTGACGTGGCCTTCGTGATTGGCGCCAATGACGTGACCAACCCGTCCGCGAAGACCGACAAGACCTCGCCGATCTACGGCATGCCGGTGCTCAATGTCGAAGACGCCGGCACGGTGCTGTTCATCAAGCGCGGCATGGCAGCGGGTTATGCCGGGGTGCAGAACGAGCTGTTCTTCCGCGACAACACCATGATGCTGTTCGGCGATGCCAAGAAGATGACCGAGGACATCGTCAAGGCGCTCGGCCACTAGGCTGGTTCGAAAATCTAAAAGGGCCCGCTTCGGCGGGCCTTTTGCATTCCGGATGCCTCAATAATGCGGCGGCGGCTGTTCGCTGGAAGGATCGGCGATGTGGACGCCGGAGCGGACCTGCTGCTCAATGGTGTCGAGCTTGCGCTTGAGCAGATCAATCTGCTGCCACTGCGCCGTGATGGTCGCGTTCAGCTCATCGATGGTCTGGTCCTGATAGGCAATGCGGGTTTCCAGCGCGTCCAGGCGGTCGGCGAAATCGGTCATCAGGTTACTCCGGGCTGGACAAACGGGCCGCTGCCAGTGTGGGCCCCTGCGCTGGTCTCTGGCGCCGAGGGGGAAGGCGAGCCGATGCGCATCACCCCTGCCGATACAGTTGCTGATGCTGTTGCGCAAGAGGGGTGACGCGGCACGAGGGCGGGTGGAATTGACCCATACGGAACTCTATTGCCGCAAACGCCGTTACTTCTGCAGTTAGAGGCAACGGCGGGAGCCGACCATGGCGACCAGCAGCGCAATCTCAGTTCCAGTTCAATCAGGTTTTTCGGGCTTTGCCGCGTTTGACAGCAATCGGCGCGACACCCTTGGACTGGTACTCAGCATCTGTCTGCCGCTTAGCGTGTTTGTCATCGCCAATGGGCTGGCCGAACTCAACGGCGTGTTGCCGCTGTTCTTTGCCCCGTTCGCCTTGCCCGGTTGGCTGGGCGCGGCCCTGCATATCGGTAGCCTGCCGCTGTTTGGCGTGGCCCGCTGGATGGTCGCTGGCCGCGGAACGGCCGGGCGGCGCGCGGGCTGGTGGCTGGTGGCGCTGATGGCCGGCACGATCGGCTTTCCCTTTGTCGTCTTCTTGCTCGATTCCTTTGCCTTGGCCGTGCTGTCGATGCTGCTGTTGCTGGTCGGCCTGTCTACCGTCGTGCGCGTGGCACAGATTTCGCCGCGCGCCGCGCTGATCATGGCACCGGGGCTGGCCTGGATGGGGCTCAGCGCCTTTGTTGGCCTCAGTTTGGCCGCTGGCTGGACGCCGCCCTTCAGCCTCACCAATGCACAGGGCCAGGCCCCGCAGTAGACCCGGTTACATCGGGGTGCGTTCTTGCAGTTGCCTGCGTTCCGCGCCATGTGGGGAGCAAAAGGGAATTGCCATGACCAAGATGCTCGAGATTGATGTGTTCACCGATGTTGTCTGCCCGTGGTGCGTGATCGGTTCGGCGCGGCTGGACAAGGCGATTGCCGCGCTGCCCGACGATGTCGAGGTGGTAGTTGAAAACCACCCATTCTATCTCGATCCCAATACGCCCGAGGAGGGCGTCAACGTGATCGAGATGCTGCGGGAGAAATATGGTCGTGACCCGCGCGAGATGTGGGAACGGGTCGAGGGCGAAGCCAAGCGACTGGGCATTGATCTTGATCTCAGCAAGACCGAGCGCCGCTATCCGACCAACAAGGCGCATACTGTGACCCGTCTGGCCAAGCCGCTGGGCATTCAGTTTGAACTGTCCAAGGCGATTGCCAACGCATATTTCCTCGAACATCGTGATATCCATGATGACAATGTGCTCGCCGATATCGCCGTAGAATACGGCATGGAGCGCGGCGAAGTGCTCGATGCGATAAACGACGGGAACGAGTTGGCGATCACCGAGCAACTGGCCACCGACGCTGCGGCGCAGGGTATTCGGGGCGTGCCGTTCTTCATCTTCGGCGAGAAATATGCGCTATCGGGCGCCCAGCCCGACGAAGTGTTTGATCGCGCTTTGGCCCAGACCATCGACGAGCTCTGAAGCGGGCTATGACTGGAATTGCCGTGCCGTTCGTGTAGGCTCGCACCGCTCATTGTTCGAGGTCAGATCGGTGAAATTGCTTATCCGTATTGTGCTGGTGGCGGCACTGGTACTGGTGATCGCCTATGCCGGGGTGGTCGGCTACATGTATGTCAATCAGCGGGCGCTGCAATATGATCCGGCCGGGCCTGTCACGGCGCTGGCCGATACGACGCTGCGCGGGGCGCAAACCGTGGCCATTCCGTCCGGAGACGGGGTGATCAATGGCTGGTATCAGGCGCCGGCTGCCGGCAAGCCGCTGATCATCTACTACAAGGGCAATTCAGGCAGTTTCAGCGAGGAACACGAACGCTTCGAGCAGTTCGTGGCCGATGGTTATGGCTTTTTATCGTTCGACTATCGCGGCTTTCCGTTGTCGCCCGGCGCGATCAGCCAGGCGGGGATTCTCGAGGATGCCACCAATGCATTTGACTGGGCCAGCCAGCTGGGCTTTCCCATCCTGATCTGGGGGCGCTCGCTGGGCACGGGGCCAGCGAGCTATGTTGCCAGTATCCGCGACGCCGAGGCCTTGTTGCTGGAGACCCCATTCCTGTCGGCCGCAACCGTCGGCAGTGAGCGCTATCCCTACCTGCCGGTGGCGTTGGTGATGCAGGATCAGTTCCCGGTCAGTCATTGGATCGTTGATGTCGCGGAGCCGGTGCTGGTGGCGCATGGCACAGGCGATCTCACCATCGATGTCAGCAATGGCCAGCGGGTCTATGACCTGGTGCCCAACAAGGACGAGCTGTGGATCGAGCCGGGGGCCGGGCATGGTGATCTCTGGGATGGGGGCATCTGGCAGCGCGCCAAACCCTTCTTTGGGCGGGCGATGGCCGCTCGGTGACGGCACCGCTCAAGACGCCGATGTCGCCACCGCGCACCCGCTTTGAGACGAGCGGCGGCGCACTCTCGTGGCCAGGCTGACCGATCGCGGTCGGGTTGCAGCGGATGGGCTTTCGGCTCCAGGACCATCCTTGCACACCAGAGCTGAGCTGGCGCGAACTGGACACAGCAAAACGCCGCCCCGAGGGGCGGCGCTGCAAATTTCTGTGCGACAGTGCGCTTAGTTGCGCGGCGTTGTCGCTGCGCTAGGACGCACGGGCTGACCCGGACGTGGTGCCGGAGCCGGCAGACCACCTTCACGCTGCAGGCGCTTGCGAGCCAGCTTGCGGGCCCGGCGAATTGCCTCGGCCTTCTGGCGAGCCTTCTTCTCAGATGGCTTTTCGTAATAGTTACGAAGCTTCATCTCCCGGAACACGCCTTCGCGCTGCAGCTTCTTTTTAAGCGCGCGGAGCGCCTGATCAACATTATTATCGCGAACGACTACTTGCAAAGGTCAACCGCCCTTTCGAAGCTTGGACATGTGGGTTTGGATCGTGGCGCCGCGGCAAGATACCCCGTCGCCGACCAGCAGGGCTGATCACCGTGGGCCGCTCTATAGCTCAGCTATCGGACCTTGTCCACCGACTCGTGGAGAAAAACCAGGGAAGTCGTGCGGTACGGATTGCCTGAATTGCCGGCGCGGCAAACAGTCCGCACAATGGGTTACCCAAGGAGGCGGGACTTGACTGATACACTGATGCTGCTGCCGGGTTTGAATTGTGACGAGCGGTTATGGCGCGATGTTGCAGCCGGGCTGGCCGACATTGCAGACTCCAAAGTGGTCGATCTGAGTGTTGGAGAAACGATAGCCGGCATGGCGCACCTCGTGCTGGCGGCGGCGCCGCAGCGATTCTGTCTGGCCGGGCTATCCATGGGTGGCTATGTGGCGCTTGAGGTCATGCGACAGGCGCCGGAGCGGGTAATGGGGCTGGCCCTGCTCGATACCTCGGCCCGGCCGGACGACGATGCCCGGCGCGAGGTGCGGCGGACCGGCATGGCAGCGGCGGCGCAGGGCAAGTTCGGGCTGGTGGTGCGGGCAATGCAGCCGGGCCTGCTGGCGCCGCAGCATCTGGACCAGCCGGTGGCTGCCGAGGTGATCGCGATGTCCGAGCGGACCGGAGCCGAGGTATATCTGCGACATCAGCGAGCGATCATGGAGCGAATCGACTCGCGTCCATCGCTGGGCGCGATTGACGTGCCGACGCTGGTGGGGGTGGGAGAGTTTGATACGCTGACACCCCCGGAACTGGCGCAGGAGATGGCTGCGGCCATCCCGGAGGCAGCGCTGGCGGTGTTTGCAGGCGCCGGGCATATGTCGACCATGGAGGCGCCCGAGGCCGTGGGCGCGGCGATGCGCACCTGGCTGGCGCGCGTCTGATGGTTCAGAAGCGGCGGGTGATGCGGTTGATATGGCCCATCTTGCGGCCCGGGCGGGCTTCAGACTTGCCGTAGAGATGAGGCTGGGTATTGCCATCGATCCCGGCGGGCACCCGGGCGACATCATCGCCGATGAGATTTTCCATCACCACATCGGCCATGCGAGCCGGGTCGCCCAGCGGCCAGCCGAGCGCGGCGCGGATGTGCTGTTCGAACTGGTCGGTGAGGCAGACTGCTTCGGTCCAGTGGCCTGAATTGTGCACGCGGGGCGCGATCTCGTTGACAATCAGGCTGGGGCGGTCGGTGCCGGGCACCACGAAAAACTCGACGCCGAGCACACCGACATAGTCAAGTGCCACCACGATGACCTTGGCCAGCATGGCGGCATGCTTTTCGACGCCGGGCGCGATATTGGCCGGCACCGTGCTGGTGTGCAGGATATGGTTGGTGTGGACGTTTTCGGCCGGATCAAAGCTTTTGACTTCGCCACTGGCATTGCGGGCCACCACAACCGAGATTTCCATATCGAACGGCACAAAGGCCTCAAGCACCAGCGGCTTCGGCTCAAGAGCCGCAAAAGCTGCTGCAGCATCAGAGCGCTCGCGCAGCACCCGCTGGCCCTTGCCGTCATAACCCAGCCGCGTGGTCTTGAGCACGGCTGGCAGACCCAGCGCGTCAATGGCGGCCTCCAGATCGGCCAGCGTCGCGACGGCGCGATAGGCCGCGACGGGGATGTTCTTGCTGGCCAGGAAGGTCTTTTCGGCCAACCGGTCCTGGGCAATGGCCAGGGCGTTGGCCCCCGGATGCAAAGGCTTGCGTGCGGCCAGCAGCGCCGCCGTGGCCGCCGGGACGTTCTCGAATTCATAGGTGATGACATCGACTGCATCGGCAAAGGCGGCCAGCGCAGCCTTGTCGTCATAGGCCGCCACGGTCTTGTGCGGGGTAACCTCAAAGGCCGGGCTATCGGGGTCGGGGCAGAAGATATGGGTGCGCATGCCCAGGCGGCTGGCCGCGAGCGAGAGCATGCGCCCGAGCTGGCCACCACCGAGAATGCCAATCATGCTGCCGACGGGCAGCGGCGTGGTATTTTGCGTCACAGTCTACTCGGTATCGGCAGGAAACAGGGGGACAGCGGCCGTCTGGCGGGCACGATAGCGGTCGAGGCGATCAGCCAGATCATCATCGAACAGCGCCAGCACGGCGGCGGCAATCAGTGCGGCGTTGATGGCGCCGGGCTCACCAATGGCCAGCGTGCCGACGGGAATGCCGCCGGGCATCTGGACGATGGAGAGCAGGCTGTCCTGCCCGTTGAGCGATTTGGAGCGGACCGGCACACCAAACACCGGCAGCGGGGTCATGGCGGCAATCATGCCGGGCAGGTGGGCTGCACCCCCGGCGCCGGCGATGATGACCTTGAAGCCCTCGGCCCGGGCATTGCTGGCAAATTCGAACAGACGCTCAGGGGTGCGGTGGGCCGAGACAATGCGCGCCTCATACTCGACCTCGAGAGCTTCGAGGGTTTCGGCGGCGAGACGCATGGTGGGCCAGTCCGACTGGCTGCCCATGACGATGGCGATCTGTGGTTGGGTGAGCACGGCCGATTCCCCCATCGGTCTTTGCAAAGCGCGGACCTAGCCTAAATGTTGCCATACATCAAGGCTGCGGTGCCATCAGGCGATGATATCGGGCAGAAGAATATTCTCCAGCTCGGTGATGCGATCCTTGAGCGCCAGCTTGCGCTTTTTGAGGCGCTGAATGAGCATGCGATCGGCCACATGAGACTGGGTCAGCGTATCGATTGCCGCATTGAGATCGCTGTGTTCCTGGCGTTTTGTTGCCAGTTCCAGACCATATTTGGCTTCTTGTTCTTTGGTGAGCGACAACATCAATTCGAGCGCACCCAAACCCCGTAACACATACCCTTGGTTAACCGATCAGACGGGCATTTGCACCCAATTTTCCACGCACTCATCAAGACGGTCGACATTGCATGAATTATTTGTGACGATCAGTCGTCCACAGAGGCTTGCAAGGAGTTGTTATGACGACTGAAGGGCATATCGCGGCGCTCGAACGGCGCCATCAAGAGTTGGATCGCCAGATCGAGGCCGAGCTGCATAATTCCAAGGCCGACAGTCTGACGGTTACCGCGCTGAAGCGCAAAAAACTCGAGATAAAGGACGCACTCAACAAGTTCAGCATGACAGGATAAGACGGCGGCGCCGTTTCCCCCAATCGGGGTGGAGGGTCACAGTGAAAGCTGCGGCCCTTTTTGTTGCTGGCGGTCGGGGCGATGCGGTCAGAGACCGAGAAACACCCCGCGTGCACCATCCCAGACCAGTTTGAGCGCGAGCAGAAAAACCAGCCAATAGGCAATGCGGTAGAACAGTTGCATCGAAATGCGGCGGACCAGGAAGATGCCGGCAAAGACACCGGCAATCCCAACCGGGATGAACATGGCCGAGAGCTGCAAATTGTGGACGTTGAGCTGACCCAGAAAGAAATAAGGGATCAGCTTGGCGGAGTTGACGATGAAAAAGAACACCGCACTCGTGCCGGCGTAAATCGCCGGCGGCAGACGTTGGGGCAGTGCATAGATCTGGTATGGCGGACCACCAGTGTGGCTGATGAAACTGGTGAAACCGGCAAAACTACCCCAGAATATGCCCCAGGGACGTGATGGCGGCAGTCCCTCAAGTTTCTTGCGCAGTGGCAGGATGGCGTCGAGAATGAACAGCAGGGTCACGATGCCGACAAACAGCAATACCATATCGTCGGACACGAAAGACCACAGCACCCAGCCGACAAGCGTGCCCACGGCGGCTCCCGGCAACATGATGCGTAGCAGACGCCAGTCCACGTCATTGCGATAGGCATAGACGGCGATGATATCCATGGCGATCAGTACCGGCAGCAATACGCCTGCGGCGTCACGGGCCGGCATAATCAGGCTGAGCAGGGGCACGCCAACCATGCCCAGACTGCCCAGCAGGCCCGCCTTGGACAAACCGACGAGCAGTACGGTGAAAACGGCGACCGCGAGGAAATAGGGATCGAGCATGGGCATGAAGTCAGTCCGGGAGGGTGCGTACTACTCGGTACGCCCAGGCTCGTCGTTGTCAAGCCTGGGGGCGGACGTATCCGCCTTCATGGTCGCGTTGAGCAGGCCCATGGCGCTCCGGACCATGCCGATATAGGCCTGTTCGTCGCCGCGGACCGCAAAACTGTCCTGCAGCAATTGATTATCATGTTCTTCGAAGGCGCGAGCCAGACGCTCGGCCTCGTCGGTATCATAGCCAAGCCTGACAAGCACCTTGGCGCCCAGATTGATGGCGGAGAGAAAGGTTTCACGCTCGAAGACCTCGATGCCCATGGCCATCAGTTCATGGGCATGACCACGATCAACGGCACGGGCTGCGACGGTGACGTGGGGAAAATGGCGGTGAACATTGCGGGCAACGGCCAGAATGCGATCGCGGCCCCCAACAGCGATGACCACCAGATCTGCACGCTGCACACCGGCGGCATGCAGCAGATCAAGGCGGGCGGCATCGCCATAGAACACCTTGACGCCAAATCGGCGCACCAGGGCAATCTGAACCGGATCATCATCAATCAGGGTCATTTCGAAGCCCTGCGCGCGCAGCATGCGCGTGACGATCTGGCCGAAGCGACCATAGCCCAACACAACGATCTTGCGTTGTTCATCAATGGATTCGTCGGGGGGCGGTGTAGCCCGGCCATGGAGGCGCGGGGCGATTAGCTTGTCAAAGATGAACAGCAGCAGCGGCGTGGTGACCATGGAGAGCGCCACGACCACGCTCATGATGTCGTAGTCGGCGGTGGCAATGGCGTTCTTGGTGCGGGCCAGTTGCAGCACGACAAAGGCGAATTCGCCGGCCTGGCTGAGCATGACCGCGAACAGCATGCGGTCGGCAAAGTGCATGCGGAACATCGACGCCAGAGCGAACAGGACCACCATTTTTATGGCGACCAGCCCGATGACGATAATGGTGATGCGGATCGGATCGGTGGCCAGAACGGAAAAGGCGATCGACATGCCCACCGAGATGAAGAACAGCCCCAGCAGCAGCCCCTTGAAGGGCTCCAGATTGCTTACCAGTTCATGGCGATACTCGCTGTCGGTGAGCAGCACGCCGCCGATAAATCCCCCAAGTGCGGGGGAAAGCCCAAGTTGCTGAGTGACAAAGGCGGCGCCAACCACCATGGCCAGCCCCGTGGCGGTGAAGGCCTCGCGCACGCCGGTGCGGGCGACATAGCCCAGCAGCGGGTGCACCAGATAGCGGCCTGCCAGCAGGGCGGCGATGAAGGCACCGACCACGGAAAGCGGCATCAGCCAGTCGACAGGATTCTCCAGCGCCGCAACGGCCTGATTGACCTCGGCATCAATGGCCGCACCACTGCTGGCAATGGCCAGCAGCGGAATGGCCGCCAGCACCGGAATGATGGCGACATCCTGCACCAGCAGCACGGCGAGACTGGCGCGGCCGGTGTCGGTAGCGGTGATGCCGCGCTGCTCGACGGTTTGCATGGCAATGGCGGTCGAGGACATGGACAGCGCCAGTGCCATGATGACGGCGACATTCCAGGACATGCCGGTCAGCGTCAGCAGCAAAGTGATGACCGCTGAGGTGACAATGTTCTGGGTGACGCCCAGGCCGAGCACCTTGTGACGCATGCGCCACATTTCCCTGGGCTGCAGATCCAGGCCGATCAGAAACAGCATCATGACAATGCCGAATTCGGCAATGTGGCGGATGGTATCGGTGTCGGCCACCAGGCGCAGGCCATAAGGGCCGATCAGCACGCCAGCGGCAAGATAACCCAGCACCGTGCCAAGACCCGCGGCCTTGGCCAGGGGGACCAGCGCCACGCTGGCCGCCAGCAGGACGAAAATGGCCAGCAGGAGGTTGTTTTCCATTCTGCTGGCCAGTTCCTAGTTAGTTGTCGGAATCGTTGTGAACCGATTTGAGCTTGGAGAAAACCGAAGCAGCATCGAAATCGTCCTGCGCTTCAGCGGGGCGATGATCGTTGGCCGCGAATTCGCTGTTCTCGTCACTGTGGCCACGGGCGCCGGAGCGGGCCAGGGCTTCCTCGGCGGTCATCAACATGGTGCCTTCTTCGGCCAGGTCAACGCCCGGACCACCCTTGGAAGCGCGCCCGACTTCCAGATCGAGGTCGATCTGGCTGCACAGACCCAGAGTGACGGGGTCCATGGCGGCCAGATTGGCGGCATTCCAGTGCGTGGACTCGCGCACCGAGTCGATGGTCGACTTGGTGGTGCCGACCAGACGCATGATCTGGGCGTCCTTGAGTTCGGGATGATTGCGTACCAGCCACTTGATGGCGTTGGGACGCTCATTGCGACGGGAAATCGGGGTGTAGCGCGGGCCCTTGCGCTTGGCAGCGGCGACGCGAACCTTGGGTTCGCTGAGCTGGAGGCGGTAGGCTGGATCGGCTTCGGCCTTTTCGATCTCTTCGCGCGTCAACTGACCGTTCTGGATCGGGTTGGCGCCCATGATGCCGCCGGCGACGTCGCCATCGGCAATACCCTGAACTTCGAGTGGATGCAGCGTGCAGAAGGCGGCGATCTGGTCGAACGACAGCGCAGTGTTGTCGACGAGCCAAACGGCAGTCGCCTTGGGCATCAACAGTGGCTGGGTCATGATAAATCTCTCCTGCAGGCGCGGCCGGTTTTCCTCCGGACCGCTCCGCCTCTTTGCTTCATGCTGAGGGGGAACTTCGCCAATATATGGATTCCTGGCCCGATCCGCAATGGTAATATGGCATTTGCCCACTGGCTGGTCAGCTATTGCCCGGCGCCGAAGGGGCTCACCAGCACCAGTTTGCCGATGTGACCGCGGGCTTCCATGCTGGCATGGGCCTGCGCCGCCTGTTCGATCGGGAAGCTGGTGACCATGGGTCTGGTGAAACCGGGTGCTGCCAGCGCCGGCAGCAGGTGGGCTCTCATATAGCTGGCGATGACAGCCTTGGTCGCCGCCGTCTGGGGGCGCAGCGTCGAGCCCGAGAGTGTCAATTGCTTGGCCATGATGGTGCGCAGCGAGATTTCGGCCTTGGCCCCGTCAAGGGTTGAAACCTGCACAATGTGTCCGCCACCGGCCGAGGCGGCCAGATTGGTCTGGGCCATGGCGCCGCCAATGATGTCGAGCACGCGATCAACGCCGCGACCCTCGGTGAGCTCAAGCGCGCGGGTAGCAATATTCTCGCTGGTGTAATCAATGGTGGCGACCGCGCCCAGGCGGGTGGCATAGTCGGCCTTGGCGGCGGAGGAGACCACGGCGATCGCGCGGGCGCCCAACAGGGTGGCGATCTGGATCGCGGCGCCACCAATGCCGCCGGCAGCGCCGTGTATCATGACACTCATGCCGAGATCGAGCCCGGCGCGCAGCACCAGGGTCTGGGTCACGGTGAACCAGGTTTCAGGTAGCGCGGCGGCTTCACTGAGGGTCCAGCCAGCGGGTACCGGCAGCGCCTGGCCCGCCGGGACGGCGACAAAATCGGCATAGCCGCCGCCATTGGTCAGCGCCATGACCCGATCGCCAATCTGCCAGCCCTCGACAGCGCTGCCGATTGCGGCGATCACGCCGGCAACTTCCAGACCGGGCAGGGGCGAGGCACCGGGTGGGGGATCATATTGGCCACGCCGTTGCGCCAGATCGGGACCGTTGACGCCGCTGGCGGCGACGCGGATCAGCAGGTCGCCTGCGCCGCAAGTCGGCATGGGCCAAGGCTGGCGCCGCAGAACGTCTGGGCCGCCGGGCGTGCTGATGGCAACAGCGTGCATGGTGTCGGGCAGAGTATGGGCTTGGGTCATGACGGCATGCTGTGCGAAGTGGGTTTGTTCCGCAAGCCCGTCACGCTAAGCTGAAAAATCCTAGTGCAGGAGGCCGCCATGGACGAAGACATAAACAGCAAGCCGAGGGCGCATGAGGTCGGCATGGTGATCGATACGATGTCGGTCGAAGAACTCACCGAACGCATTGCCCTGCTTGAAGCAGAGATACTGCGCCTGCGCGCGGCAATTGATGCGCGGGGGCAAACGCTGCAGGCGGCGAAGTCGATCTTCAAGTTCTGACGGGCCGCTACGGGCACCATAGTTCGTCGGCTGCCCTTGGCGGACGGGATTGGGCGTCGCCGGGGGCCGTAGCGGTGCGGGTGCGGTGGGACTGATCATGATGGTCGCGATTGGCGCTGCCCCGCGCCCCGTCAGCCTGAGCGCGACGAGCGGTGTCGGGCGTCGTGCCAGCGATAGCCATCAGACCCATAAGCAGGCCAGCGGCGGCGCTGGGGGACAGGCTGGTCATATCTTGCTCTCCATCAGGGCACGGCGACACGATCAGCCAGGCAGCGAGAGACTGCTGGTCGTCGGAGCGACTCATTGATTGTGCGTTGACTCCAGTTGCCCTGCCCTGCGGGTGGAAGTGAACAGCTCGACAAATGTTAGGGTTAAGAAATCGAGTCTTGTTAACTCGCAATTAACAGTTTGACCGTAACGTCTCATTATTCAGTTTGTTCTGGATTTTTCAGAGCGGTTTCTCCCTCTGTTTGACGCCTCCCTGTTAACTTCGAGAGCGGTTCATCCCGCTCTTTTTTCTTTTCAGGCGTCTATTGCTCATCCCCTTGCCGTTGTCTTAAAACTCCGTTCATTGTCATGGTGCGTGATAGGATAATGGCTGGCGTAAGCGTCGGCAGTGGTTGGTGCGTGAGGAGACAGCTGGTTGGCGGATGTGAACGAGACTGGATCGGCCATCGCGATTGGTCCCCGCATCGTGGCCGCAGGTGGCTTTGGCGTGTTGTATCGCGAAGGCATGGCGCTGATCGAGGATGTGGCCGGTTATCTGGATGGCGAGGGTCGCGGCGATAGCCGTATTCTCAGCCGCGAGGCCTCCTTCGTCTACGCCACCGAATCCATGCGCCTGACCACACGGCTGATGCAGCTGGCCTCCTGGCTGCTGCTGCAACGCGCCGTCAATGAAGGTGAAATCACCAAGGAAAATGCCCGCTCCGAAAAGGAAAAGGTCAAGTTCTCGGCGACGCCGTCGCAGCGCGGCGGCCCGGGCTATGACCAATTGCCGGAGAAGCTGCGCGACTATATCGACAAGGGTGACCGGCTATTTGATCGGGTCATGCAGTTTGACGCGCTGGAACGCGGCAAGATGAGCGAGCTTGATCCGGGCACCGCCAATGGCATTGCCGATCAGTTGGCGCGGCTGAAGGCAGCCTTCGCCCGGGCTTAGGGCCGCCACCATGCGTGTTGAGGATACCGCAGTGACATAAAAAAACCCGGCACGATGGCCGGGCTTTTCAATTCTGTCGCAGGCTGGCTTAGATGCCCAGACCCTTGAAGCGCTCCTTGAAGCGCGAAACGCGGCCGCCGCGATCAAGCAGCTGGCCCGTGCCGCCAGTCCAGGCGGGATGGGTCTTGGAGTCGATGTCCAGCTGCAGCGTGTCGCCCTCTTTGCCGTAGGTCGAACGAGTCTGGTACTTGGTGCCGTCGGTCATCACCACATTGATCACGTGGTAGTCCGGATGGATATCAGCCTTCATGGTATTCGCCTCAAATCAAACGGGCGCCGCAGCGCCCGGAGAGCATCTAGAATTGGTGTTGGCCGCTTCATACAGAAAGCCCATGCACTCTGCAAGGGCGTGGCGCGGCAATTTCACGCCGGACAAAGCGGTTGCCGCCCGCCTGACCAGTCCCTATATCGGAGCCACAGCGCGGCCCGGAAGTTCCGGACCCCATCTCTACAGAGTGGCGTGACCGAGCGATGACAGACCAGACCGTTCCGGTTCAGGCCGATTCCAGCAACTCCCAGAATGAGCCCGAGATCGCACCAGTGACGCCGCCGCGCAAGCTGCAGCCGCTGCGTCGACTGGTACCATTCATTCTGAAGTATCCGGTGCGGCTGTCCCTCACCGTGCTGTTCCTGCTGATTTCGGCGGTGTCGTCGCTCTCGATTCCCGCCGTGCTCGGCGGCGCCATCGATGAGGGCTTCATCGAACAGAACCTGGAGAATGTTGGCCGCTATGGCTGGCTGATCGTGGGCATTGCCGCGATCATGGCATTGGCCAGCGGGGCGCGGTTCTATTTCATCTCGGTGATTGGTGAGCGCGTGCTGGCCGATTTGCGCCAGGCGGTGTTTGTGCACCTGCTGCGGCTGGACGCCCGCTATTTCGATACCAATCGGGTCGGCGAGCTGACCAGCCGGCTCAATGGCGACGTGGCGGTGATCCGCAATGCGGTCGGTTCCAGCTTTTCGCTGGCGCTGCGCTCGGTGGTCACCATTATCGGCGCGCTGATCATGATGTTCCTGACCAGCCCGGTGCTGACACTGGCGGTGGTTATTGCGGCGCCAGCGCTGCTGCTGCCACTGATCGCCTATTCGCGCCGGCTGCGCGGCATGTCGCGCCGTACCCAGGACGCGCTGGCTGATCTGAGTGCCATGGCCACCGAGATGCTGGGCGCGACCCGTACCGTCAAATCCTTCACCCAGGAAAATACCCAGGCGGCGATTTATGATGCGCGCAGCGAGGACAGCTATCAGGCCGAAGTGCGTCGCCTCGGTGCGCGCTCGGTGCTGGTGGGCATGGTCATCTTTCTGGGTACATCGGCCGTGGTGTTCCTGGTCTGGTGGGGTGCCCGAGCCGTATTTGCCGGCACGGTCACGGCTGGCCAGCTAACGCAGTTTCTGGTCTATGCGCTGATGGCCTCGGGCGCCCTGACCAATGTCAGCGAAGTCCTGGGCATTCTGCAGACCGTGGCCGGGGCAACCGAGCGGCTGACAGAAATTCTCGATACTGAAGCCAACATCAAAGATCCGGTCAATCCAGTACCGCTGCCCGTGCCGGCGCTGGGAACAGTGGCCTTCGAGAATGTCGATTTCGGCTATCAGACCAGCGGCTTTGAACGCGTGCTGACCGATTTGAGCTTTACCGTGGACCTGGGTGAAACCGTCGCCCTGGTTGGGCCGTCCGGCTCGGGCAAGTCGACCACCCTGGCCCTGCTGCAGCGGTTTTACGATGTCGGGGCCGGGGTCATCCGCGTTGACGGCATCGACATTCGTGATGTGCGGCTGGAAGAACTGCGCCAGCGCTTTGCCTATGTCGAGCAGGAACCCACGATCTTTGCCGGCACGATTGCCGACAATATCCGGTTTGGTAAGCCCGAGGCGAGCCAGGCCGAGGTCGAGGCTGCCGCCAAGGCCGCTTTGGTGCACGATTTTGTCGTGGAATTGCCGCTCGGCTATGATGCGATTGTCGGCGAGCGCGGCGTCATGCTGTCGGGCGGACAGAAGCAGCGGCTGGCGATCGCCCGCGCCATCCTGAAAAATGCGCCCATCCTGCTGCTCGACGAAGCCACAAGCGCGCTGGATGCCCAGAGCGAGCAACTGGTGCAGATTGCCTTGGAGCATTTGATGCGCGGCCGTACCACGCTGGTGATTGCCCATCGCCTGGCAACGATCCGCGATGCCGACAAGATCCTGGTGCTGGATGGTGGCCGGATCATTGATCAGGGCACGCATGACCAATTGGTGGCCAAGGGTGGCCGCTATGCCGAGCTGGCCAAGCTGCAGTTCCGGCTGGACGATATTCCAGCGGTCTGAGGCGTCAGCCTTCGGTCAGCTTGAATTCGATACGGCGGTTGCGGCGATAGGCTTCGTCAGTCGTGCCCGGATCAAGCGGGGTGAACTCGCCAAAGCCCGCGGCCACCAGCCGGTTGGGTGACACGCCCCTGCTGACCAGATATTGCGCGACGGAAATGGCGCGGGCTGCTGACAGCTCCCAGTTGGATGGGAAGCGCGCATTGCTGATCGGGCGGCTGTCAGTATGGCCGTCAATACGCAGCACCCAGTTGATGTCGGTCGGAATTTCAGTTTCGAGCTGCAGAATGGCATCGGCCAGGGCATCGAGGTCGGGCAGGCCCTCGGGCTGCACATCGGCCTCGCCAGGGCCGAACAGTACTTCGGACTGGAAGACGAAGCGGTCGCCTACCACGCGCACATCGGCGCGGCCTTCCAGGATTTGCCGCAGGCGGCCAAAGAAATCCGAGCGATAGCGGGTGAGATCCTGCACGCGCTGGGCCAGGGCAACATTGAGGCGCCGGCCGAGGTCGGCGATCTGGGTGCGCGACTGGGTGTCGCGGGCTTCGGAGGCCTCCAATGCGGTTTCCAAAGCGCCGAACTGGGTGCGCAAAGCAGCCAATTGCTGGTTGAGCAGCGCCACCTGGGCATTGGCCTCGTCAGACAGCTCCTGGGCAGCCTCCAGGTCGCCCTGCAGGCCGGCAATGGCGGCGTCCTTTTCATCCGCACCCTCGCCAATGCCGGCAAGCTGGCTGGCAAGGCTGGCATTGTCGGCCTGGGCACTGCCCAGGGTGGCGGTGAGATTGGCGATCTGGCTGTTGAGATCATCGGCATTGGCACGCTCGAGCTGCAGCAGATCGGTCAGTTCGGCGATCTGGCTGTTAAGGCGGGCGAGCGCGGTGTCACGGCCCTGCAGTTCCTGGCCCAGGAAGAACTGGGTCAGCATGAACAGGCTGAGCATGAAAATGATCACCAGCAGCAGGCTGGACAGGGCGTCGACGAAACCGGGCCAGTAATTGGCCTCGATGCGCCGGCGGGAACGGGCTCCCGGCATGGGTCTAGTTCCGCCGCTCGTTGTCGGACTGGGTCAGGACGGCGTCGATCAGTTCGCGCAATTTGCGGTTGGTTTCACCTTGCTCGTCGATGTGCTTGCGCAGATCATCCTGCTCGGTGCGGATATGCTTGACCAGGCCGTCAATGCCGCGCGCCAGTTCGGCCATGGCGCGAATGGCGTTCTGGCTGGAGTTCTGGTTCTGCATCGAGCTGCCGAGCTTGTCGAACATGGCCTGCATTTCCGGCCCGCCGGCATTGGCCTGCATGGCGCTGACCGGGTGGTCAAGCTCGGTCATCGAGGTCATCCAGTCTTCGAGGTCGGTATAGAATGCGTTCTGGGCCTGGCTGGTTTGCAGGTCGAGAAAGCCCAGCACCAGCGAGCCGGCGAGGCCAAACAGGCTGGAGGAGAAGGCGGTGCCCATGCCGGCCAGCGGCGCGGTCAGCCCTTCCTTGAGATTGGAAAACAGGGCGGCGGAATCCCCCGCGGTGACGTCGAGCTGGTTGATGACCCCGGCGACCGAGGTCACGGTCTGCAGCAGGCCGTAAAACGTGCCCATCAAGCCGAGAAACACCAGGAGCCCGGTCAGATAACGCGAGGTATCCTTGGCCTCATCAAGCCGGTTGCCGACGCTGTCCAGGATCGAGCGCATCGAGGTCGGGGTGATCACGGCTTCGCCGATGCGCTCGCGCAGAATGCCGGCAACGGGGGCCAACAGGATTGGGGCGCGCACATCGGTAGTGGTGCCGTCCTGCAGTGAATTGACCCATTTCACTTCGGGGAACAGCCGCACGACCTGGCGGAAGCTGAGAAAGATGCCGATTGCCAGGGCGAAGAAAATCATCGAGTTGATGAAGGGGTTGGCCCAGAAAAATGTGGAGATGGTGCTGAACAGGATGGCGCCAACCAGCACCACCAGCACCAGAAAAATCAGGATCTTGATCAGATAAACAGTGGGACTGCCGAGGTGGTAAGGATCGTAGCCTTGCGTCATCTATGCCCTCTGCCTCGCCCCGAACCGCAAATCACTGCGCGCAAGACTAGTCAGACCTGCGTTATGGGGCAATGACAAAGGTTAATGGGCGGGCAGCTGTGAACGCGGCGTCCGGGCAGGACGCCGCGTCGGAGCGATCCTACTGGATTGGCTTGAGTTCCTTGAGCAGCGCGGGCTGCAGCGTTTCATTGCCCGCCACGATCTGGCCATTCCAGACCGAACCGGGCGAACCGGCATAGTCGGTGACAAAGCCCCCGGCTTCCTTGACCATCAGCATGCCGGGCGCCACGTCCCACGGGGCCAGCCCCGCCTCCCACAGCGCGTCATAGCGGCCGGCGGCCAGCCAGGCCATGTCCATGGCAATCGAGCCGGAGCGGCGAATGCCGGCCACGGCCGGATTGATGTGGGCCAGCTGACGCAATTGCAGGCTGTCATTGGCCGTGCCCTGGGTCTTGATGCCGGTGCAAACCACGGCGTCGGCCAGCGACTTGCGACCGGCAACGCGCAGGCGCTTGCGATCATTGAGCCAGGTGCCGCCGCCCTTTTCGGCGGTGTAGAGCTCATCGAGCACGGGATTGTAGATCACTGCCGCGACGATCTCATTGGCGCGTTCGAGCGCAATGGCCACGGCAAAGAGCGGGATCGAGTGCAGGAAATTGGTGGTGCCATCGAGCGGATCAACGATCCAACGGTGCTGGCCATCGGTGCCGGCCACTTCGCCACCCTCTTCCATCAGGAAGGCATAGGTGGGACGGGCCTTTTGCAGCTCGGCGAAAATGATCTGCTCGGCGCGCAGATCGGCCTTGGAGACGAAGTCGGCCGGGCCCTTGCGGGAAACCTGCAGGTTTTCGACTTCGTTGAAGTCCTTGGTCAGCGATCGTCCGGCCTTGGTGGCCGCGCTTACCATGACATTGAGAATTGCAGAACGTGCCATTGTCAGTCCGCCCGACGCAAATAGGTGGTTTCGGTGGTGTCGACGACGATGCGTTCGCCAACGGCGATAAAGGGTGGAACCATGACCTTGAGGCCATTGCCGACCTTGGCCGGCTTGAACTGGTTGGAGGCAGTCTGTCCCTTGGTGACCGGATCGGCCTCAATCACTTCGAGTACCACATTGGGCGGGAAGCGGACACCCAGCGGGGTGTCTTCGTGCATTTCGAGGGTGATCTTCATGCCATCCGAGAGGAAGGCGGCGCGCTCGCCGACGAAAGCCTTGGCCAGTTCGACCTGCTCATAGTTCTGCTGATCCATGAATACCAGACTGTCGCCCTGCTCGTAGAGATAGGTGAAGTCGCGGAATTCAAGTTCGACCTGCTCAACGGTTTCTGCCGAGCGGAAGCGCTCATTGAGCTTGGTGCCGGTCAGGATCGCCTTGAGTTCGACCTGGGCATAGGCGCCGCCCTTGCCGGGCTTGACATGATCGACCTTGACGGCGACCCAGAGGCGGTCCTGGTGGTTGATGACAAAGCCGGGGCGAATTTCATTGCCATTGATCTTGGCCATGCGGGTGGGTGCTTTCGGGTGCGCGACGGTTGGAGGGGGCCACGCGCGCCGGATGCGGCTGGCCGAAGTTGATTGGGCTGATGGGCGTGGCGCTTATTGCCCCAGAACGCCGGTGGGTTCAAGGGTTTTGCGGTTCACTCGATGGGGGCGCGTCGGGCGCCTCGGGATCGGCCTCGCTTGCCGGTGCCGGATTTTCGCTGTCCGGAGCTGTTGTCGTGGGGATTTCGAGGATCGTCTCGATGGTGGGCGCATCGGAGGGCACCGGCGACGGCCAGAACCGGGCACGCTCCTCGGCCCTGGCCAGGTCCTGCGGCGGAATGGAGATCAACAGCCGGTCCAGCGAGCGATCGTTCAGGCCCTGGCGCCGCGACAAGGCGCGCCACATCGCTGCGCCCTCAAGATCGAGCGGCACGCCTTCGCCAACCGCGAGCAGCTTGGCATACCGGTTCTGTGCCACGGCGTTGCCGGCCTCGGCGGCACGGGCGTACCAGCTCGCGGCAGCCTCGACATCCTTGTCGACCCCCTTTCCCATATAGAGCAGGGTGGCATAATCGACCTGAGCGGCGGGCAAATTCTGGATGGCGGCGCGTTCGATATAGCGCGCGCCCGCCTCGGGGTCGGGCGGTAGCCCGGCGCCTTCGATCAGCATGGTGCCGTAATCATATTGCGCCTCGGGCAGTTCGGCGTCTGCCGCTTCCTTCATCAGGGCGGCGGCGGTGGCGAGGCTGGGCGAGGCATAGACGCCTTCGATATGGAGCAGTGCCATATTATATTTGGCCGGGATATAGCCGGCCTCGGCAGCCTTGCTGAACAGGTCGGCGGCACGGGCGCGGTTCTTCGGCACGCCGACGCCCTCCTGATACAGCAGCGCCAGCTCGAAAGTGGCCAGCATGTTGCCATTGTTGGAGGCCAGTTGATACCAGCTGGCTGCGCGCTGGTCGTTCTGCGCGACGCCCAACCCCTTGGCGTAAATTTCGGCAATCAGGGTCTGCGCGGCGGCATCACCCTGTTCAGCGCGAGGGAGGGCGAATTCCAGCGCAGTCAGGAAATAGCCGCGCTGGAAAGCGCCAAAAGCCAGATCGGTGGGGACGCGGGGGCCAAAGACCTGATCGCTGATGCGTTCGCCCGGGTTTTCCTGGGGCGCTGCGACCACTGCGGCGTCCTGCGCCACGGCGGGGAGGGGCAGAAGCAGGATCAACAGCGCCAGATGGCGGAAACGCGGTTTGCTCATGGCGCCGTCAACGCGGCGCTGAGGGCGCTGGCGGCGGCGGCAGGATCGGGGGCCGACCAGATCGAGCTGGACAGCGCCAGAAACTCGGCGCCGCGCGGGTCGACAGCTGGGGTGGCGCCGGGGTCGCTGAGCACGGCGGGAATTTCAAAGGTTGCGGCCCACCATTCGGCAAGGTCGGCGGCAGCAGCGTCACTGCTGCCCTCGAGTGGGCCGAAGAACAGATAATCCACGTCGAGTTCGCCAGCCGTCATGGCGTCGTGGCGGGTTGGCGCGGGCCCGGTACCAACGATCATGGCCGGCTTGACGGCGGCGAGCACGGCTTTGACCGCCGCCGGTCCGCCCGTGACGTGGACGCCATCGGCGCCGAGCCGCTTGGCCAGTGCCGCATCATCCTCGATCAGCACAGCGCAGCCAGCACTCTGGCCGACACTCACCAATGGCGCGGCCAGCTTGGCATAGGCCGCATCGTCGAGCTTGCCACGGCGCACCAGCAGGGCCGAGAAGGCGGCGCTGTTCAGCACGGCCAGCAGCGTCTGGGCAAAGCTGGCTGGATCGGCGACATCCGGGGTAATCAAATACAGCTGCGGGGACATGGTTCTCAATACTCGACGCTATCGACCTCTTCATGATCGGCCATTTTGGCAACAAAGAGGAGGCCCCTCCATAGGGGATGGGCAAACGCGGCGCAAAAGAAAATGCGCGCCCTCCCGGTAGGAGGGGCGCGCAGCAGTGTGACGTTGGGACGTCAGGTAGAGCTTTAGGCGGCCTTATCGAGTTCGCCGGTCCATTTGCCAAGCGCGGCCAGCGAGTTCATATGGGCGCGGTGGGTGAAGGCGGCCTGGGCGGCGGGGAAGTTTTCCCGACGACCGGCCCAGGTGCGCAGCGCGACATTCTGCAGCGCGCGGCCATAGGAGAAGGTCATCGGCCAGGGCTTGCCGGCGATGTTGTTCATGGCCGACAGATGTGCGGTGGCCTCTTCGTCGGTCTGGCCGCCCGAGAGGAACGCGATGCCGGGGACGGCGGCGGGCACATGCTCGCGCAGCACGGCGACGGTGCGGCGGGCCACTTCATCGACCGAGGGGCGATCGCGCGAGTTGATGCCGGGTAGCACCATGTTGGGCTTGAGCAGCATGCCGCCGAGATCGACGCCCGCCAGCCGCAGTTCCTTGAAGACGTTTTCGAGCACTTCGCCGGTAACCGAGGCGCA
>NZ_JAUYGL010000173.1 GCF_030689745.1 Devosia sp. | reverse complement strand
CCACGCGGCGGCCTGCAGGCGAACAGTGGTGGGGTGGGCCGGGTGGAGGTTTTGCCTCTTCCACAGGTTCCGAGACGGCCGTGCGGGGGCGAGCGATCTCCGTGCCGCCGAACAGTTCCAAAAACCGGCGCCCCGAGGCGGCTTCCGTCTCATTTTTTAAATTTACCAGGGGCGATTGCCGCTTCGGGGTCCGCCTATCCATGAAAACCGCATTCAGGCGGCGTTTTGGCACGCCCAAACCCGTGCAAAACCGGGCGTCTGCGCCCACAAGCCGTCGCCAGCCGCTATAGTGCTTTCCTGATTCGTTCCCCCGGAATGCTTGGCCGATGTCTGACAACGATAGCGCAACGATCCCGCCCGCCGATGACCAGCGCGTCGTCGACCTCAAGCAGGCCATCGAGGAACGCTATCTCTCCTACGCCCTGTCCACCATCACCCAGCGGGCGCTTCCCGATGCGCGCGATGGCCTCAAGCCGGTGCACCGCCGCATCATCCACGCCATGCGCCTGCTCAAGCTCGATCCGGGCCAGGGCTACAAGAAGTCAGCCCGTATCGTCGGCGACGTGATCGGTAAGTTCCATCCCCATGGCGACCAGTCGATCTATGACGCCCTGGTCCGCCTGGCCCAGGATTTCGCGCTGCGCTACCCGCTGGTCGATGGGCAGGGCAATTTCGGCAATATCGACGGCGATAACGCTGCGGCCATGCGCTACACCGAAAGCCGCATGACCGATGTGGCGATGCGCCTGCTCGAGGGCATCACCGAAGACGCCATCGATTTCAAGGCAACCTATGATGGGGAAGACGAAGAGCCCGTCGTCCTGCCCTCCAATTTCCCCAACCTCTTGGCCAATGGCTCCACTGGCATCGCCGTGGGCATGGCGACCTCGGTGCCGCCGCACAATGTCTATGAATTGTGCGAGGCCGCGCTCCATCTTATCAACGTCAATCCAGAGGCTTCGGCCCAGGACCTGACTCAATATGTGAAGGGCCCCGATTTCCCCACCGGCGGCATTTTGGTGGAATCGGCATCCTCCATCGCCCATTCCTACGCCACCGGCCGCGGCTCATTCCGCCTGCGGGCCAAGTGGGAAATCGAGGAAACCGGACGCGGCTCCTATCTGATCGTCGTCACCGAAATTCCCTATGGCATCCAGAAGTCGCGGCTGGTCGAAAAGATCGCCGAACTGCTGCTCGCCAAAAAGCTGCCCTTGCTCAAGGACGTGCGCGACGAAAGCTCGGACGATATCCGGCTGGTGCTTGAGCCGCGCGCCCGCACTGTCGATGCGGTGATCCTGATGGAGCATCTGTTCAAGGTCAGCGATCTCGAAACCCGCTTCCCGCTCAATCTGAACGTGCTTGATCGCGGCACGGCGCCCAAGGTGATGAGCCTGCCCCAGGCGCTCAAGGCCTGGCTGGAGCATCGCAAGGAAGTGCTGGTCCGGCGCTCCAATCACCGGCTGGCCCAGATTGCCCATCGGCTCGAGGTGCTGGGCGGCTACATCATTGCCTATCTCAACCTCGATGAGGTGATCCGCATCATCCGCGAGGAGGATGACGCCAAGGCATCGCTGATGGCCACCTTCGAGCTCAGCGATGTGCAGGCCGAAGCCATTCTCAACATGCGGCTGCGCTCCCTGCGCAAGCTCGAGGAAATCGAGCTGCGCAAGGAACATGACAATCTGACCCGGGAGCAGGGGCAGCTTGAAGCCCTGCTGGCCTCGGAAAAGCGGCAGTGGAGCTCGATCAGCAAGGAAATCGAGGGGCTGAAAAAGGCCTATCCCCTGCTGGAGGCCGATGGCACCACCCCGCATGCGCTGGGCGCCCGCCGTACCATCCTGAAGGATGCGCCCAATGCCGATCTGTCCGAGGTCACCGAAGCCTTTATCGAGCGCGAACCGATCACCGTCATTCTCTCCGAAAAGGGCTGGATCCGCGCGCTCAAGGGGCATACCGACGATATCGACGAGAAGGGCTTCAAGGCGGGCGATCGGCTGAAACAGGCGATCAAGTGCGAGACCACCGACAAGCTGCTGATGCTGACCACCGGCGGCAAGGTCTATACCCTGGGCGGCGACAAGCTGCCGGGTGGCCGCGGGCAGGGTGAGCCCGTGCGCATCATCGTCGACATCGAAGAGGGCCAGGATATCGTCGATATCTTCGTCTATCGCGCCGGCCAGAAGCGCATCATTGCCTCAACCACCGGTTACGGCTTCATCGTTTCCGAAGACGAGATGATCGCCAATACCCGCAAGGGCAAGCAGATCCTCAATGTTGCGGCGCCTGTCGAAGCGCGCCTGCTGGTCCCCGTAATGGGCGACCGGGTGGCCATTATCGGCGAAAACCGCAAGCTGCTGGTGTTCCCGCTCAGCCAGCTTGCCGCCATGGGGCGCGGCAAGGGCGTGCGGCTGCAGCGCTACAAGGATGGCGGCGTCTCCGACATCAAGACATTCTATGCGGCCGACGGCCTGACTTGGACTGATAGTTCGGGTCGCACCTTCACCAAGCCGATGGAAGAGCTCACCGCCTGGATTGCCGACCGTGCAACCGCCGGCCGCCAGCCCCCCAATGGCTTCCCGCGCAACAACAGGTTCACCGGATGATCCGCCACTGCGTCTTCGTCAAGTTCCGCACCGATGTCAGCGCGACCGAGCGCGCCGACATCTACGCCGGTCTCGCCGCCCTGGTCGGCCAGATCGATGGCCTGCTGCGCGCCGATTTCGGGCCCAATATCTCGCCCGAAGGCATGGCCAAGGGCTTCAATGACGGCTTCATCATGGATCTGGCCGACGCCGCCGCCCGTGACCGCTATCTGGTCGATCCGGCGCACAAGGCCGCCGGAGGCCGCCTTGTCGCGGCGCTCGAGGGTGGCCGCGAGGGCCTGCTGGTGTTTGATCTGCAGCTCGACTGAGCGGCCTTGGGCAGGACGGGTTAGGGCACCGAAAATCTGAACACTACCGGCAGGTGATCACTCGCCGTGGGCCGCCCGAGGCCAATCTGGTGCACCACCACGCCGCCGCGCGTCATCACATGGTCCAGCGGCAGGAACGGCACCGTGTCTCGCCAGGCGCCCAGATAGTGCCAGCTCATCGGAAACGTCAGCAGGTTCATCGTCTCGCGCACCAGCCCATTGCCCGCCACAAAGGCGCGCAAGGCATAGGACCACGGCGTCGAGTTGAAATCCCCCGCCAGGATCAGCGGCCCCTCGATCTCGTCCACCACCGCCGACAGGGCGGCAAGCTGCTCCCGTTGCCGATCGACCGGGATGGGCCAGTCCATATGCGTGGTCAGCACCGAAAACGGCTTATCCCCGTCTGCCTGGAACCGTGCCAGAATATGCCCGGTACGCTCGGTGACATAGGCATTACTGGGGCAGGCGCCGTCCTGCACCTGTTCAAAGGGGAGACGTGAATACAGCCCGAGATTGGCCCTCTTGCCGCCGCGACAGCGCGCGAAGAACGGATACTCGGCCAGCAGGCGCGGGTGCAGATCGGTGGCCTGCTCGCCGAAATATTCCTGCAGCACGATGATGTCGGGGTCTTCGGCCTGGATGGCGGCAGTCACCTGCGCCATCTGGTAGTTCATCCCGAACAGGTTGTGCGTCATCATGGTGATGGTGCCCCGCGCCGGTGCCGCCGGTCTGGTCTGCAGCGCGGCCGCAAATTCAGGCAGCATGACATTGGCCGAGGCGGCAAAGCCGACAAAAACATAGATCAGGGCGACGCTGCGCAGTGTGCCGCGCAGGGCCAGCGCCACGATCACCAGGCCCAGCAGCGTGGCGGGAAACAGCAGGATCTGGGCATGATTGAACAGGTCAAACAGCGGCACCAGCGATCCCAGCAGCCCGGCAATGGCCAGCGAAGCGGCCAGTATTGCCCCCGATACGAGGCAAAACCGAATCGTCTGCAGCAGCGTGGGCATAGGCAATCCTGCGGGAATGGTCAG
The DNA here is from genome assembly GCF_030689745.1 of Devosia sp. Lineage (GTDB taxonomy): Bacteria > Pseudomonadota > Alphaproteobacteria > Rhizobiales > Devosiaceae > Devosia > Devosia alba. Next base: position 24,325 of record NZ_JAUYGL010000173.1, on the reverse strand, counting down.
CTGTCGATCTCGGGGAGCCATGTGGCCCGACGCTGGCGCCTTAGTCGAGCAATACCCAACCCAGGGGGCCGCGCTGCACCTGCAAGGGGTGGAACTGCGCCTTGTAGGCCATTTTGGGCGAATCCTTCACCCAGTAGCCCAGATAGACATAGTCGAGTTCGGCCGACCGCACCTGGGCGATGTGGTCGAGAATCAGGAAGGTGCCCAGGCTGCGACAGGCCAGATCGGGGTCATAGAACGAATAGACCATCGACAGGCCGTCCGGCATCATATCGGTCAGGGCCACCGCCACCAGCGGCTGAGCGGGGTGATTGCGCAGGCGGTATTCGATGACGATCGATTGCACCGGGGTGTCCTCGACCATGTACTCATAGTCGACATAGCTCATCTGGGTCATGCCGCCGCCAGCGTGACGCGATTCCAGATAGCGCTTGAACAGATCGTATTGTTCGTGGGTTGCCGCGGTGGGCCGCACCTCGATGCTCAGGTCATCATTGGCGCGCAACACCCGGCGATAGCGCTTGGAGGGGGTAAAGCCCTGCGCCACAATCCGCACCGACTGGCAGGCATTGCAGCCTTCGCAGGCGGGCCGGTAGATCAGGTTCTGGCTGCGCCGGAATCCGTTCTCGCTGAGCAGATGATGCAGATTGGCCGCGCGCCGCCCGCTCAGATGGGTGAACAGCTTCCGCTCTTGCTTGCCGTCCAGATAGGGGCACGGCATGGGGGCAGTCAGAAACAGCTGGGTGGCATCGGGTGTCTGGTCAGTCATTGATGACCCTTGGGTGCGATAGGGGCAGTCTAACCCTCCCTATCCCCGGCGGCAACGGTTCAATAGGCCTCGCGGGCCCCCCGGCTGCGCGCCGAATGGTCGCGCCAGTGCCGTTCCATGGGCGAGCGCCGTACCATCAGCGTGCCGGTCACCAGGTCGTGAATCATCTGCCGGCGCGGGGTGAACAGCGCGAACAGCAGCGACAGCGGCCAGGAAATCCAGGTGGTGATCCAGAATACCCCGGCATGGATGATTGCCATCCAGCCATCCAGCGGCTGCCCGCGCGTCGGCGTCAGCACGATATCCATCGCCTGCATGCCCAGCGTGGCGCGCTTGGGCGAACCCAGCGTGGCCCCGTAATACAGCACGATGGTGGCGGGCACGACGACCAGCAGAGCCAGCCAGCCCAGCCCGAAGGTCACAAAGCCGGCAATCAGCCCGACAATAGCAAACGCCGTAATCAGCAATCCCATCACCACCAGGTCGATGAGGAAGGCAAATACCCGTCGGGTCAGCAACCCCTCGAACAATTCGGGGGCGGTCTGGGGGTCGGGGATAAGGGGGTCGGCAGTTTGCGACTGGTTCATGGCCAAGAGATTGTCACACCCGGGCCCGACTGCAAGAGGCGCGGCACACAAATATGGCGCTATTTGCCCAGATCGCGCGCTATCTCCAGCGCGAAATAGCTCAACACCCCATTGGCGCCGGCCCGCTTGAAGGCATGCAGGCTCTCCAGGATCGCCCCCTTGCGGTCAATCGCGCCAGCGGCCGCCGCCAGCTCGATCATGGCGAATTCGCCGCTCACCTGATAGGCATAGATGGGAATGTTGAAGCTGTCCTTGGCCCGGCGCACGATATCGAGATAGGGCAGGCCGGGTTTGACCATGATGCTGTCCGCGCCCTCGACAATATCCTGCTCGATCTCGCGCAGCGCCTCATCGGAATTGGCATAGTCCATCTGATAGGTGCGCTTGTCGCCCCTGAGGCGGCTGCCCGACCCCACGGCCTCGCGGAACGGGCCATAGAAATAGGACGCATATTTGGCCGCATAGGCCATGATCTGGATCTGCTCGAAGCCATTGTCGTCGAGCGCGGCGCGGATCGCGGCGACCCGTCCATCCATCATGTCCGATGGCGCGATGATGTCGGCGCCAGCCTTGGATTGCACCAGGGCCGATTTGATCATCACCGCGACGGTCTCATCGTTGAGGATTTCGCCATCGCGCACCAGGCCGTCCTGGCCGTCGCTGGAATATTCATCGAGCGCCACATCGGCGATCAGCCCGATCTCGGGCACCGCGCTCTTGATCGCGCTGAGTGCCCGGCACATCAGATTGTCCGGGTTATAGGCTTCCGCGCCGTTCTCGCTGCGCAGTTGGTCGGGCGTATTGGGAAACAGCGCAAGCGCCGGGATGCCGGCATCGCGCGCCGCCTTGGCCGCCTGCACACACAGATCGACACTCAGCCGATCGACGCCCGGCATGGTGCGGATCTGGGTTTTCTCATTGTGCCCGTCGATGACAAATAGCGGCCAGATCAGATCAGCCGGCGTCAGGGTCGTCTCGCGCACCATGGCCCGGCTCCATGCCGTCTGGCGCGTGCGACGCAGCCGCCGTCCGCCAAGAAAATCCATGTCGTGCTTCTGCCACTGCTCGGCCATCTGGGTCTCCTGTGTCAAAGAGGGGTGTAGCAGTGCCGGCCACCCGCTCCAAGCACCGGCTTGTCGCATCCCTTGCGGACAGATAGAAAACCGTCATGGATTTCAACGCGCCGCCTATCGGGATTTATATTCGAATCGTCGCCATCATCAGCCTTCTGCTCGGGCTCAATGATGCCTCGCGCCTGCTCGGCGTCAATCTGGGCGCCGTCAGCCCCATCACCACCCTGGGCATGACGGGCTTCGTCTACCTGGCGATTTTTGCGCTGGCCCGCCTGTTCGCCGCGGTCGGCCTGTGGATCAAGGCCAGCTGGGGCGCGGTGCTGCTGGTCGGCGCCACTGGTGTTGAACTGACACTCTACCTGCTGGGCAGCCCCGATGTGCAGATGACGGCAATCGGCTTTGCGGTGCGGCTGGTGCTGCTGGCGTCAATCGTCATTATTTTCGTGCTGAGCATTCGCCACCGTCGCGCCAGCGCCGCCGACTGAATAGAGGTCGGTCCAATTGCCCTGATGGCGTTCACACCCGCGTAAGGTTACAAATTCCTCAACTGGTGTAACGAATAATAAAGCCAAATTCTCATTGCATTCCAGTAAGATGCTCTTAATCACGCTGCTTAGGGCGATCTTAGAAACAGCATCGTAGTTTAGCCTCACGAGATGCGAAAAATCGCACATACTGCAAAACAGTGAGGCTAACATGGCATTCAAATCCAACGCAGCCGAGGCATTGACCCCGGAACGTCCAAAGAGCTTGAAGCCGCTTTATCTGGAAGCGGTGTCCCGGGTAGAGCGGCTGCATCGCCGGCTGCTCGATCTGATCAAGGACGAGTTCGACCGCATGGGCTGGGATGATATCAATCCCGTCCAGGCATTGCTGATGTTCAACATTGGCGACGCCGAGCTGACCGCCGGCGAACTGCGCTCGCGTGGTTACTATCTGGGCTCGAATGTCTCCTATAATCTCAAGAAGCTGGTCGAAGCCGGTTACATTTTTCAGGAACGCTCGCGGTCCGATCGCCGCTCGGTGCGCATCAAGCTCAGCCCCAAGGGCGAGGAAGTCGCTGAAGTCATCGACGAGCTCTATGATCGCCACCTGAAATCCATCGACAAGGTCGGTGGCCTGGGCGATGACGAGTTTGACGGCCTGAACAAGGCTCTGGCCCGCCTTGAACGCTTCTGGGTCGACCAGATCCTCTACAAGCTCTAAGGCCCGCCCGGCAGCACCTGTTGCCGGTCTGCCACACTGATTTGCAAACACCGGTCCCCAGGGGCCGGTGTTCTCATTTCCGCCGCAAACCCCCGTGAAGGCAGGTGCGTGGTTTGTAAGCATTTCCCGGCTAGATAGAGTAACAGAATGCGCCCGGTTCACATGCGTTTGACCGCGTTGTGGCTAGTTGGGCCTTTGTGATAAAATTGCTCCTGCTTCGGTAATCAGAAAAATCGGGTGAATTAATGCGGCTTAATCGACGTTCTCTCCTCCGGTACACGGCCATGGCCGGGGCCTCGATGGCCCTGCCAACAGCGCTGCGCGCGCAAGAGGGCGAGTCGTTGTTCGACATGTTCGAGCGCAATCGCGTACTCAACGACGTCGATAAGGGTGGCAACACCTCGGCCGCCGAGGCCCTGATCGCCACCAACGAACCGATTCTGTCGTTTGACACGGTCTACAATCTGCAACTGGCAATCTCCCAGTACGAGCCCTTCGTCGCCGCTGGCGGCTGGGAAGAGATTCCGCAGGAGGCCTACAACCTGACGCTGGGCAATGCCAAGAAATCGGTGGTTGCGCTCAAACGCCGCCTGATTTCGTCGGGCGACATGGCCCTGGTCGAGAACGTCAATGACGTGTTCGACCCCGCCACCGATGCCGGCGTCCGCAAATTTCAGGCCCGTCATGGCCTCAGAATCACCGGGCAGGTCGATGAAGCAACCTGGTACGCCATGGCGGTGCCGGCCCAACAGCGGCTGCAGCAGCTCTATCTCAACTTCACCCGCGTTCAGAACTTGGCGCCCCAGCTCAGCCCACGCTACGTCGTGGTCAATATTCCGGCGGCCACCATTGAGGCAGTCGCTGATGGCATGGTGGAGCAGCGGCATACCGCCGTGGTCGGCCGCGTCGACCGCGCCACCCCGATCATGGCCAGCAAGGTCAGCCAGATCAATTTCAACCCCTATTGGCATGTGCCCAAATCGCTCGTCGAGCGCGATCTGACCAAGTATATGCTGGAAAATCCGAATTACCTGGCCGAGCAGAATATCCATATCTATGACGGCAGCGGCGCTGAGATTTCGCCCGCGACGATCGATTGGAACAATCTGGGCAACGCCATCAACTATATGTATCGCCAGGAACCGGGCGCGGCCAATTCCATGGGCCACTGCAAGATCAATTTCTACAATCCCTTCGATTGCTACCTGCACGATACGCCTGCAAAGGCCCTGTTTGACGAAAATGCCCGCTTCCACTCATCGGGCTGCGTCCGGGTTGAGGGCGTCAACCAGTTGGTGAACTGGCTGCTGCGCGACAATGGTGATTGGGATCAGGCCAAGGTGGATGCCCAGTTTGAATCCAACCAGCGCCTGGACGTCGAGTGCAAGGCCCGCGTGCCGCTGCACACGACCTACATTACCGCTTGGGCGAACCGTCAGGGCACGGTCAGCTTCCGTGACGACGTCTACAAGTTCGACGAGCAGGGCAAGGTCACCTTCGAACAAGGCTAAAACCGCTCACAACTCGACTTGCAACGCCCTCCCTGCCGGGAGGGCGTTGTCGTATTCTCAACCCCTCGAATCCTGCTACTGTGCGGGCATGGGGCAGGGTGAAGTACTATTCGAATTCGCGCAGGTCGGCCGGCAGATGCGGGTTGCCGCCATTGATGTTGACACCGGCACCGAGGTCATCGTCATCACACCCGTTTCAGCGACCAGGCTGCAAATGCAGCAATTGGCCCTGGGTAAACTGCGCAAGAAACTGAGTGGCGAGACGCCTCCCGCGCCGCCGGCCGGCAAATTTGGTTGAGCTGCCGCACAATTCTGCTTTCGCCCGGCCTGGTCTTGGGCCATAACTGTGGTGTTCGCGCTACTGGCGAGAAGAGATGGGGAACCATCGGGGAACGCGAACCTTGCAGAGCCGCTCGCCTGGGCACCCAATCGCATTTTAGGGAGCCCCCATGTATCAACCCCACCGTACCCAGCCTTGGAATCGCTTGTCGCGACATGATAAAGGCAGCTTCACGCCCACTTGTATCGCCATTTGCGAGGTCATTGTTCCATGAGCGCCCCCCAGTCCGTTCCGCTCTTCCCGAACTTTTTCACCAATTCCGTGGCGCAGACCGACCCGGAACTGGCTGCCGCCATCGCTGATGAGCTTGGGCGCCAGCAGGGTGAAATCGAGTTGATAGCCTCCGAGAACATCGTCTCTCAGGCGGTGCTTGAGGCACAGGGGTCGGTTCTCACCAACAAATATGCTGAGGGCTATCCCGGTCGCCGTTATTACGGCGGCTGCGAATATGTGGATGTGGCCGAAACGCTGGCCATCGAGCGCGCCAAGCAGTTGTTTGGCGTCGAATACGCCAATGTGCAGCCCAATTCGGGCTCCCAGGCCAATCAGGGCGTTTATCAGGCCCTGATCCAGCCCGGTGACACCATCTTGGGCATGTCGCTGGATGCCGGTGGTCACCTGACCCATGGCGCCAAGCCCAATCAGTCTGGCAAGTGGTTCAACGCGATCCAGTATGGCCTGCGCAAGCAGGACGGCCTGGTCGATATGGATCAGGTGCGTAGCCTTGCCCATGAACATAAGCCCAAGATGATCATTGCCGGGTTCTCGGCCTATTCGCGCGTGATGGACTGGGCCGCGTTCCGCACCATTGCCGATGAAGTGGGGGCAATCCTGTTTGTCGATATGGCCCACGTTGCCGGCCTGGTGGCCGGTGGGGTTTACCCCAGCCCGTTCCCGCACGCCCACGTCGCCACGACGACCACGCACAAGACGCTGCGCGGCCCGCGTGGCGGCCTGATACTGACCGATGACGAGGCCATCGCCAAGAAGATCAACTCGGCCATTTTCCCTGGCATTCAGGGCGGTCCGTTGATGCATGTCATCGCTGCCAAGGCAGTTGCCTTCAAGGAAGCCCTGCAGCCGGAGTTCAAGACCTATGCTGCCCAGGTGGTGGCCAATGCCCAGGTCTTGGCCGAAACGCTGGTCAAGGGTGGCGTCGATATCGTCAGTGGCGGCACTGACAACCACCTGATGCTGGTTGATCTGCGCCCCAAGGGTCTGACCGGCAAGGCGACGGAGCAGGCGCTGGAGCGCGCCCACATTACCTGCAACAAGAACGCCGTGCCGTTCGATCCGGAAAAGCCCGCCATCACCTCGGGCATTCGTCTGGGTACGCCCGCCGGCACGTCGCGCGGCTTCGGCGCGGCTGAATTCCAGTTGATTGGTGAATTGATCATTGAAGTGCTCGATGGTCTCGCGGCCAATGGCGAAGACAATAATGCGACGGTCGAGGCGCAGGTCCGCGCCAAGGTCAAGTCGCTCACCGATCGCTTCCCGATCTACGGTTTGTAAGGGTTTCCGATGCGCTGTCCCTATTGCGGCAATGACGATACGCAGGTCAAGGACAGCCGCCCGACCGAAGATTCCGGCGCCATCCGCCGCCGCCGCGTCTGCAATGGCTGCGGCGGCCGCTTCACCACTTTCGAACGCGTGCAGTTGCGCGATTTGACTGTGGTCAAAAAGAGCGGCCGCAAGGTCCCCTTCGATCGCGAAAAGCTGGCCCGGTCGGTCTATACGGCGCTGCGCAAGCGGGCCGTCGAGGCCGATCGGATTGAGCGAATGATCTCGGGCATTGTTCGCCAGCTCGAGAGTCTGGGTGACGTGGAGGTGACCTCCGACCAGATCGGCGAATATGTAATGGATGGTCTCAAGGAACTCGACGACGTGGCTTTTGTCCGCTTCGCCTCAGTCTACAAGAACTTTTCGGCTGCTGACGACTTCCGCAATTTCCTGGCCAAGCTGGCGGAAGGGCAGGGCACTCTGCGCGATGACGATTGACCCAGGTGTCTCCTGAAGATCGGCGCTGGCTTGATGCCGCCGCACGCTACGCTACGCCATTCCTCGGCACTACCGGCGATAATCCCTGTGCGGCAGCGCTGGTGGTCGATCCGAGTCGGCAAACCCTGATTGCTCGCGCCGTCACCGCCCGCGGCGGTCGCCCCCATGCCGAGGCAATTGCCCTGGCCAGCGCCGGGCTCGAAGCGGCGGGTTCAACGCTTTATGCAACCCTGCAACCCTGCCATCTTTGGGGTCGCACGCCCCCCTGTGTCGACGCCATTGTCCGCGCCGGCGTGATGCGGGTGGTGATCGGGGTCGCAGATCCCGATCCACTTGCGGCAGCAACTGGCCTCGAGCGGCTGCAGTCGGCGGGTATCGAGGTCGTGCTGGCCGAGCATGCGCCCTCTGCGGCATTGCACGCCGGTCACCTGCATCTACGCACCGATAGCCGGCCCCATGTCACGGCCATGCTCGTGGTGTCGGCCGATGACCGGATTGTCAGCCCGGCCACTGGTGCAGCCCGCGACTTGCTGGACCTGCAGCGGGCCCGTGCCGATGCGATTTTGATTGGCGGGGCAATGGCCCGGCACCACAATCAGCAGCTGGCCGTCGCCATCCCCGGCCTGGCAGCACGGACGCCGCTGCGCGTGGTGCTTGCCGGTGCGCAAGGCATCGAACGTAGCCTGAATCTGGTTGGCAGGCTTTCCGGATATCGCACTGCAATCATTGCTGAAAGCAGTGTCCCGGTCGATGCGCCGGCATCGGTTGAAGTGCTGCGCGTTGCCGGATTGAACGGCCACCCCGATTTGAGGGAAGTTCTCACTGCCCTCGGCAAAAAAGGCCTCCAGAACCTGCTCATCGAGCCCGGCCCACGCCTGGCAGCCGCCCTGCTGCAGGCCGGCCTGATCGACTGCTTCGGGCTGATTGTCAGCAAGGACGCGGCAAACGATGGCCCGCCCGCCGCCAGTACCGGCAAGGTGGCCAAATTGATTGCCGCCGCGGGGCTGGTTGAGACCGAGCACCAGAACCACGATACCGCGATGTTGAAATTCTACCGTCGTCCCGCATAGCTGCCGCCGCGGCATATGTATTGATGTTCCGGCGGGAGACGACTATGGGGTGGGCCCTTGCCGGCGGGCGTCTGCAGACCGCAACCAACAGAGTGACTTTCCATGGCTGATGCCCCCAAGCGCGATCCCCAGAGCGACCGACCCGCCAATCAGCGTGGTGCTGCCCGCCTGGCGGCGGTGCAGGCGCTGTACCAGATGGATATTGGCCGGACCTCACTCGAAGATACCTTGGCCCAGTTTGGCAGTTTTCACCTCGGTCGCGAGATCGAGGGCGAACAGTATCTGCCGGCCGATGCCGATTTTTTCCGGCAGATCGTCACCGGCGTCACCAAGCACCAGCTCGCCATCGATCCGGCAGTGGACCGGGCGCTGGCGGAAGGCTGGCCGGTCGAACGCGTTGACGCTACGCTGCGCGCCATCTTGCGGGCCGCCGCCTTTGAGCTGCTCCGCCGCAAGGATATCCCACCCCGCGTGGTAATTACCGAATATGTCGATATCGCCAAGGCGTTCTACGAAGACGACGCTTCGGGCCTGGTCAATGGCACGCTGGATGCCATTGCGCGCGAAGCCGGCTCGGACCTGAGCGACTCCCGCTAGACCCCGCGGCCGCTATTGCGGCATCGGTGCCTTGTCGTCCTGCCATTTCTCTTCGGCCACATCGTCGCCGCCAGCCGCAATCACCGCCTTGATGGCGTAGTTGGCAGCGTGGCGGGCATGGTTCGGCACATGTGCACTGGCGGCAGCATGGGCAGCGGCACGCGCGGCCTCGCGGGCAACGGCGCTGCCGGCCTCCCGCGCCGCGGCGTGGGCTGCAACGGCGGCCTTGCGGGCTTCGGCCACGGTCAGCTTGCCACTGGCCCAACGGCGCGCGGCTGAAATTGCAGCCTTGGGGCGGCTATCGCCCGGCTTGGCATCGTGGAACAGGGGCAGCACGCGTTCGGCGCAATCTGCTGCCCAACTGGCGATGGCTTTATGCTGTTTCGTATTGTGCTGCATCTTTATCTCGAAAAGCAAAAAGCCCCGGTCTCCCGGGGCTCTCGAATTCCATGGGCGCAGGCGCTAGAACGACTGCAGGATCTGCTGGATAAACGTACGATCCTCGCCAAATGACGGCGTCCGGCGGGTCTCGATGGTCACGGCCTTGCCATCCTTGAGCGTGTAGATGGCCTTGTCGACCACTTTCTGGTTCTTGTCGAAATAGACAGCCAACACCGTGCGCGAGTCGATCATCGTCATGCCAAAAGCGGTCTGGCGTATCTTGGTCTGGACGTAATACCAGGCGCTCTGATCGCCAAAAGTATTGGTGGATTGCGGCGAGCCCAGTACCAGGGTGACCAGTTGCTGGCTCTGTCCGGGTCGGATTTGCGCCTGTGCGCTGTCAGAAATTTCATAGCCCTGTGTGCGGGAATTGACCAATGAGGTGCTGCTGCTGCATGCGCCCAGTGACAACGCGATCACAACAGCGGCTGCGATTGGTGCTAGGGCACCGGAGACGGAACGCAGTGGCATGAATTTGACTTTCCCGATGGCTCTCGACTATAGGCACGGCTACAGCGCGGCACGCTTCAGCCGCCGGAATGTGTAGCTGCCAATCTGCCCGTCTGGCAAGCTGGCAATGGTCCGAAGGGGCTTTTTGCCCGGGTGTTAGGCCGATCACGAATCTGAGCGCAACCCCATGATATTCAATCTGTTCCGCAAAAATACGGCCATCGAACCAGTTTATGCCGTCTATAACGCCATTGTGGCGCAATCCCGGCAACCCCAGTTCTACGCCGATTGGCAGGTCCCCGACACCGTTACGGGCCGCTTCGACATGATCAGCCTGCACATGGCCCTGTTGTTTCGCCGACTGCGCAGCGAAGCGGGCGGCGAAAAGAGCTTCAGCCAGGCGGTTTTCGATCTGTTTTTCAAGGATATGGATCGTTCACTGCGCGAAATGGGCGTTGGCGATCTGGGCGTCCCCAAGCGCATTCAGAAAATGGGCAATGTCTTTTTCGGTCTGCTTGCGGCATTGTCAGAAGCGATGGATCGCAATGACCGTGCCGCCCTTGAAAGCGTCTTGGCACGCAATATCTTCGCCGATGCCCAGGGGCCGCAGGTCCGGGCCATGGCCGAGTATCTGCTGCGCCAGGATGCGGCCATCGCCAAGCAGCCTGCCGAGACCATCACCGGTGGCATTATTGAGTTTGAGAGCGTGCAATGAGCCGACCCGACGCCCCCATTATCGACGCGATTGTGCGTATCGACCGCCTCCCTGCATCGGGGCGTTCCATTGAGGTCGTGGCCGACGCTAAGGCTTGCGCTGAACTGGCAAAAACCCTCAATGTTCAGGCCGTTGAGGCCATGCAGGCGTCGCTGAACGTGACCCCGCTGCGCGGCGGCATCAGGGCCTTGGGGCATCTCAGCGCGCGCATTGTACAGGCCTCTGTGGTGTCGTTTGAACCCGTCCCGCAGGACATAGACGAAGCCATTGATCGGGTCTTCCTGCCGCAAAGCGTCGACCATGTGCCCACACCGGGCTCGGAAGTGTTTATCGATCTGGAGGATGACGATTTTCCCGACCACATCGACGGCCCGGAAGTCGATCTGAGTGGGCTGCTGATTGAAACCATCGCACTGGCGATCGAACCCTATCCGCGCCTGCCCGGCGAAACCCTCGAATCGTTGGGACTGAACACCGATAACGCGGACTCCGGGCCCTTTGCGGCCCTGACCAAACTCAAGAAGTCCACCGACATTGACCGCTAGTATCAGCGCCGGGGCTTGCACCGACTCTCTGATGCGATATGTTCGCATGCCTGCCGAGCAGGCCGAAAACGGGCTGAAATGACCGATACAATTACACTATCAGTGGATGCCATGGGCGGCGACAACGCCCCGCGCGCGGTTATTCACGGCGCCTGTCTGCTGTTCAAAGAGCACAGCAACGCCCGCTTCATCTTCCATGGTCGCCAGGAGCTAATCGCGCCGCTGCTTGAGGAATTTGCCGTCCTCAAGCCGGTTTCGACCGTGCGGCACTGCGAAACCGTGATCGCCATGGACGAGAAGCCAAGCCAGGCGTTGCGCAAGGGCCGCGGGACGTCGTCGATGTGGATGGCTATCCAGGCCGTCAAGGACGGCGACGCCGACGTCGCCGTGTCCGGCGGCAATACCGGGGCGCTGATGGCCATGGCCACCTTCTGCCTGCGCCTGATGGACGGCATTGCCCGACCCGGCATTGCGGCCATCTGGCCGACGCTGCGCAGCGACATCGTGGTGCTCGATATGGGCGCCACCATCGGCGCCGATGCCCAGCAATTGGTCGACTACGCCATTCTGGGCTCGGCCCTGGCGCGTTGCCTGTTTGACGCCGAATCCCCCACCGTCGGCCTGCTCAATGTCGGTACCGAAGAGGTCAAAGGCCTCGAGTCGATCAAGGAGGCGGGGCGCATCCTCAGCGACGCCAGCGGCTCGGGCTTCACCTATCATGGCTTTGTCGAAGGCGACGATATCGGCAAGGGCACGGTCGATGTGGTGGTCACCGAGGGATTCGTCGGCAATGTCGCGCTCAAAACAGCTGAAGGCACGGCCCGTCAGGTTGGCTCCTATCTGCGCACGGCGCTCAAATCCAATCTGATGAGCCGCATTGGTGCGCTTTTTGCCACCTCCGCGCTCAATGCCCTGCGGCACCGGATGGATCCGCGCACCGTCAATGGTGGCGTGTTCATGGGTCTCAACGGGATTGTTATCAAATCTCACGGTGGCACCGACGAAATCGGTTACAAAAGTGCGCTCAATCTGGCCTATGAGATGGCAAGGGCGAATCTGATCGAGAAGATCGGCGACACCATGAAGCGTTTCCCCATCAAGGCGGCACCCGCCGCTACTGATCCAGCATCCGAGGCAAAACCGGCGTGACGAAAACGCGTACCATCATCCGCGGTGTCGGTGGCTACCTGCCCGAAAAGGTGCTCACCAACGCCGAACTAGCGACGATTGTCGACACATCCGACGAGTGGATCCAGCAGCGGGTCGGCATCAAGCAACGCCATGTCGCGGCCGAGGGGCAGTATACCTCCGACCTGGCGGTTGAAGCCGCCAAGCGCGCCATGGCCGCCGCTGGCGTGACGCCCGACGACATTGACCTGATCATCGTCGCGACCACCACGCCTGACTACACTTTCCCATCCACTGCCACCTTGGTGCAGATGAAGCTGGGCATGCATCATGGCATGGCCTTCGACATCCAGGCGGTCTGCTCGGGCTTCGTCTATGGCGTGGCCACGGCTGACAGCTACATCAAGAACGGCCTGGCAAACCGGGCATTGGTCATTGGCGCCGAGACCTTTACCCGGCTGCTGGACTGGACCGATCGCACCACTTGCGTGTTGTTCGGTGACGGCGCCGGCGCGGCGGTGCTTGAGAAAGTCGAACTTGCCGATGATGCCCCGGAGCAGGGCATCCTGGCCTCGGCTCTGCGTTCTGATGGACACCATTGGGACAAGCTCTATGTCGATGGTGGCCCCTCCACCACCGGCACGACCGGGCATGTGCATATGCAGGGCAAAGAGGTGTTTCGCCACGCCGTGGGCAAGATCACCGGTGTGGTCTATGACACGCTTGAACAGGCCGGCTATACCGTCGCCGATCTCGACTGGTTCGTGCCGCATCAGGCCAATAAGCGCATTATCGAAGGGGCAGGGGCCAAGCTTGGCCTGCCCCCTGAGAAAGTCGTGATGACCGTCAGCGAGCATGCCAATACCTCGGCGGCCTCCGTGCCGCTGGCGCTGAGCGTGGCCGTGGCCGATGGACGGATCAAGCGGGGCGACCTGGTGATGCTTGAAGCCATGGGCGGTGGCTTTACCTGGGGCGCTTCGCTCATTCGCTGGTAAGGCCCATGGCAACGCGATTGACCTTAGGTGTTTCAAGGCGTTAGTGTCGATTTCAGGTGGAGGACACAGCGCAAACTTGCCGCATGAGAGATTGTGCAGGACAAGGGCGCTGACCTGATGGACGGGTTTCTGCGGATCGACGCGATCTCAACCAGAGTCGTGTCGGCAGTATGCCAGCTCAAGGGCGCGGATGAGCGTTCCGGCACGGGAACCTGGCCATTCGGACAACACGGGGTTTCGAATGACGCAAAAGACGGTCACGCGGGCGGATCTCGCCGAAGCAGTGTACGGCACGGTCGGCCTGTCCCGAACTGAATCGGCCGAACTGGTCGAACGGGTCCTCGAACTGATCGGGGATGCCCTGACATCGGGCTCCAACGTCAAGCTTTCTTCCTTTGGATCCTTTCAGGTGCGCTCCAAGAATGAGCGCATCGGCCGCAATCCGAAAACCGGCGAAGAGGTGCCGATCCTGCCGCGGCAGGTTCTTGTGTTCAAACCGTCCAACGTGTTGAAGTCCAAGATCAACAAATCTATGGTTGTGTCTGGGAAATAAGTCATCCAGCGAGTCTCAACCTTCGTGGATAAGTCGCCAGACGCATTCCGGACCATATCTGAAGCCGCCGAGGAACTGGACCTGCCACAGCATGTCCTGCGTTTCTGGGAGACACGCTTCAGCACGATCAAGCCGCTGAAGCGCGGCGGGGGGCGTCGCTATTACCGCCCCGACGACGTCCTGCTGCTGCGCGGTATTCGTCACCTGCTCTACGATCAGGGTTTCACCATCAAGGGCGTGCAGCGCATCATCAAGGATCAGGGCAGTCGCTATGTCATCGCCGTTGGCGAGGGCAAGTCGATTGAGGACATCCTGCCCATGATCGAAAGTGCCGAAGCGGCCGGTGATGAGGCCGAGATCGAAGACGCCGTGATGCTGTCCAGCCCGCACCTGGACCAGGACTCCCGCGACAAGCTCTCCGCCGTGCTGCGCGAACTGCTCGAGTGCAAGCGTATCCTGGAACGCGCCAGGGAAGCGTGAGCCACTGCCCCTCGGGCTAAATTTAGAATGTATGTTCCGTATTGACAGGTCCATGATGCACGTGTTGCATCGCGGTCTATCATTGCAGGAGACTACCCATGACTGTTCGTTTCGGCCTGCTTGGCGCCGGCCGCATCGGCAAGGTGCACGCCAAGGCCGTGTCGTCCAACCCCAAGGCCAGGCTGGTCGCCGTGGCTGATGCCGTCGACAAGGCCGCCGCTGACCTGGCCGGGCAGTATGGCTGTGCGGTGCGCAGCATTGCCGAGATCCTGGCGGCAGCCGATATCGACGCCGTGGTGATCTGCACGCCCACCGACACCCATGCCGATCTGATCGAGCAGTTCGTTCGCGTCGGCAAGGCGGTGTTCTGCGAAAAGCCGATCGATCTCGACGTCGAACGCGTCAAGGCCTGCCTCAAGGTCGTCGATGCCGAGGCCGGCACCTTGATGGTAGGCTTCAACCGGCGCTTTGACCCCCATTTCATCGCCGTGCGTGACGTGATCACCAGGGGAGAAATCGGGGCGGTGGAAATGGTCACCATCGTCTCGCGTGATCCCGGTGCGCCCCCCGTCGACTATATCAAGCGTTCGGGCGGCATCTTCCGCGACATGACCATCCATGATTTCGACATGGCGCGTTTCCTGCTCGGCGAGGAGATCGAGTCGGTCACCGCACAGGCCTCCGTGCTGGTCGACAGCGCCATTGGCGCTGCCGGCGATTACGACAGCGTCTCGGTCATGCTGCAGACCGCGACCGGCAAGCACGCAACCATCTCCAACTCCCGCCGCGCCACCTATGGCTATGACCAGCGCATCGAGGTGCATGGCTCCAAGGGCGCCGTGTCGGCGGAGAACCAGCGCCCGGTCTCGATCGAAGTGGCCAATGCGCACGGCTACACGCGGCCGCCGCTGCATGACTTCTTCATGACCCGCTATCTCGACGCTTATGCCCATGAAATCAGTGCCTTCATCGATTCGGTTGAATCAAAGTCTCCGGCATCGCCGAGCGGCATTGATGGCCTGATTGCGCTGGCCCTGGCCGAGGCGGCGCTCAAATCGGTCAAGGAAGGCCGTACCGTCAAGGTCAGCGACGTCACTGGTGCGCTGGCGGACAAGAGCGTGTTCCAGGGGCGCTGAGCCACCCCCCCACCTGACCTCCCCCTGAAGGGGGAGGGGCCGCATCGAGGCCTTCGCACGATCCCAGACAAGCACCAGATCGCTCCTCCCCCTTTGAGGGGGAGGCCAGGTGGCGGTGCGCCCGTGCCAACTTATTTCAGCAGCCACTCATGCTCGGGTGCATTGTGGAATTTCCACACCCGCTTGGGCCCGGCCATGACGTTGAGATAATAGAGGTCATAGCCCGCGGTCGTTGCCACCGGGTGATAGCCCCGGGGCACCAGGGTCACATCGCCATCTTCAATCACCAGCGCCTCATCAAGGCTGCGGTCATCGGTATAGACGCGCTGCATGGCAAAGCCCTGCGGCGGGTTCAGCCGGTGGAAATAGGTCTCTTCCAGCTGACTCTCATGGGGCAGATTGTCCTGATCATGCTTGTGCGGCGGATAGGACGAGGTGTTGCCCTGCGGGGTGATGACTTCTACCACCAGGAGGGAATGGGCGGCCCCGTCATCTTCCGGCATGATATTGTGGACGTGGCGCACATTGGCACCCTTGCCCCGGGTGATCTGCGGGTGGCGACCGGGTGCAATGATCTGGGCCTTGTGCTCGCCGCCACCGGGAGCGGCGCAGACCGCCAGCTCAAGATCGGTAGTCGCCTCGGCGGTCCAGGCGCTGTCCATGGGCACGTAAACCGCCCATGGCGCGCCCTCGAACGGGCTCATCCGCTCGCCCAATTCGCCAAAATCGTCACCGTCGACGCTGAACTTGCCCTTGCCGCCCACCAGCACCAGGCACAATTCCTGATCGCCGGCATCGCCGCTGATCGTGTCACCAGCGGTCAGCTTGTGCAGGGCAAAGCCGACATAGGTCCAACCCGCGGTGGCCGGCGTGACATCATGTACCTGACCCACTGTCCCCTTCGGGCGGACGCGGAGGTTCGGATTGCTGGCCATTATTGGGCTCCTCCTTGGGAAAGGCGTAAAAGAAGGTGTAGAATGAATAGACCAGCGCGGCTCCCACGAGGAAGGCCCAGAACTGATCATGGGTCCAGAACAGCTCCCAGATGAGCCAGATCACCAGGAATGCGCTCACGGCAAGGCGGCGCCACAATGGTCGAAACCAGCTTAGGTCATTTTCTTTCAAGCCAATCCGCCTTCTGCCTGTAAATCACTATCGTCTGGTGTGTAGCACACCACGTCGCCAAGATTCACCCCTTGGGAAAGCCCTGGGTTTCGACCGTGTAACCGGCTGCCGTCATGACGCGGATAAGTTCCTTGTAGCCGACCTGCGCCATGCGCAGCGGCGGGCTGGTCCTGGGGTCCTGCTCGGCCTCCACGACAAACCAGCCTTCATAGCCATAATCGGCGAACTTCTGCACGATGGCGCCGAAATCCAGCGAGCCGTCGCCGGGCACCGTAAAGGCGCCGAGCGCCACGGCATCGAGAAAGGACTGCTTGGCGCGGTCGAGCGCATTGATCACCGCCATGCGCACATCCTTGACGTGCACGTGATTGATGCGCTGGTGGTGCTTGTCGATGGCGCGCAGGACGTCGCCACCGGCAAAGGCCAGATGGCCCGCATCAAACAGCAGCGGAATACCCGCGCCGGAATGCGCCATGAAGGCGTCAAGCTCGGCTTCGGTCTCGACCACGGCGCCCATATGGTGGTGATAGGAGAGCGGCATGCCCTGTTCGGCGCACCATTCGCCAAATTCGGTGGCCTTGCGGGCATAGGCCCGCATTTCGTCATCGGTCAGTTTCGGCTTGGTGTCGAGCGGGCGCGAACGATCACCCTGAACCGAGCGGCCAACTTCGCCATAGACAATGCAGGGCGCATTGACCGCCTTGAACAGCTCGATCATCGGGGCAATGCGCGCCTTGTTGGTCGCCAGATCCTCATCGACCAGCGTGCCGGAAAACCAGCCACCGCACAGGGTGACATCGGCCGCCTTGAGAATGGGCAGCATGACGGCCGGATCATCGGGGAAGCGGCGGCCCTTTTCCATGCCGGTAAAGCCGGCCGAGCGCGACTGGCGCAGGCATTCTTCCAGCGACACGTCATCGCTCAGTTCCACCAGATCGTCGTTCCACCAGGCGATGGGCGACATGCCGAGTTTGGCTTTCATTTTCACTCCCTGCGCTTATCGCGCCAACCAACACCCCCACCCTTGATCCCTCCCCACAAGGGGGAGGGAGACGCAGGAACCGCTCGCGCCGTGCAAGCGGCTCCATCCTTCCCTCCCCCTTGTGGGGAGGGATGCGAGAGCGGGGTGGGGGTTCTCTCCACGCTCTCGATGCAGGCTCTACCCTGCCCGCTGCGCCTTGAGTGCCGCCAGATAGGCCTCGCGTGCTGCCTGCACTTGCGGCCTGTCGCTGACTTCCGGCACGGCCACATCCCACCAGTGACCACCGGCGTCGGTGCTGATCAGCGGGTCGGTGTCGATGACGATGACCGTGGTGCGGGGCGTGGCTTCGGTTTCATGCAGCGCCGTTTCCAGCTCGGCGAGCGAGGCGACCTTGCGCGCCACTGCGCCCATCGACGCGGCGTGGGCGGCAAAATCGATGCCGGGCAGGGTGACGTGGTGGGTGTCCTGCAACAGATTGTTGAAGTTGGCGCCACCGGTGGCCATCTGCAGCCGGTTGATGCAGCCATAGCCGGCATTGTCGAGCAGCACGATGGTCAGCTTGGCGCCCAGCATGATCGAACTGGCGATTTCCGAGTTCATCATCATGTAGCTGCCATCGCCCACCATGACCACGACATCGGCATCGGGGCGGGCCAGCTTGACCCCCAGACCGCCGGCAATCTCGTAGCCCATGGTCGAAAAGCCGTATTCCATGTGGTAGCTGCCCGGCCCCGTGGCCTTCCACAGCTTGTGGAGTTCCCCGGGCAGGCCGCCAGCGGCACAGACCACGACAGCGTGTTCGCGGGCCCTTTGCACGGCACCAATCACCTGGGCGTCTGATGGCAGCTCGGCATTGGACGATGCGGTGGCCTCGTCAGCGGCAGTCAGCCAGTCATCCTTGCCGGCCCTGGCCTTGTCGGTCCAGTCGGGGTCGGCCAGCCAGCCGGTGAGGGCGGCATTGAGCGCTTCGAGGCCGGCCCGTGCGTCGGCGACCAGGGGCAGGGCGCGGTGCTTTTGCGCGTCGAAGGGCTGCACATTGAGGCCGATGATCTTGAGCGCGTCGTTCTTGAACAGCGCCCAGGAGCCGGTGGTGAAATCCTGCAGCCTAGTGCCGATGGCCAGCACCACATCGGCCTCTTCGGCCAGCGCATTGGACGCCGCCGTACCGGTAACGCCAACCGAACCCATATTGAGATCGTGGTCATGCGGCAGGCTCGACTTGCCGGCCTGGGTTTCCAGCACCGGCACGCCATAGCGTTCAGCAAAGGTGCGCAGCGCGGCGCTTGCCTGCGAATAGAGCACGCCGCCCCCGGCAATGATCACCGGCTTTCTGGCGCGGATCAGGGCCGCTGCGGCATTGGCGAATTCGTCGCCATCGGGCATGGGGCGACGCACGCCCCAGATCCTTTCGGCAAAAAAGCTCTCGGGATAGTCATAGGCTTCCGCCTGCACGTCCTGACACAGGCTCAATGTCACCGGGCCGCATTCGGCCGGATCGGTCAGCACCTGCATGGCCCGGTGCAGGGCCGCCATGATCTGCTCGGGGCGGGTAATGCGGTCGAAATAGCGGCTGACGGGCTTGAAGCAGTCATTGGCGGTAACGCTGCCATCGCCCCAGTCTTCCACCTGCTGCAACACCGGATCAGGCGCCCGGTTGGCGAACACATCGCCGGGCAGCAGCAGCACGGGCAGGCGGTTCACATGCGCCATAGCGGCAGCGGTGACCATGTTGAGCGCGCCAGGACCAATGGAGCTGGTGCAGGCCATGAACCGGCGGCGGAAGCTGGCCTTGGCATAGGCAATCGCCGCATTGGCCATGCCCTGCTCGTTCTGGCCGCGATAGGTGGGCAGGGTGTCCTTGACGCCATGCAGCGCCTCGCCAAGGCCCGCGACGTTGCCGTGCCCGAAGATCGCGAACACGCCACCAAATATCGGCACGATCTCGCCGTCGATCTCGGTCTTCTGCATGGTCATGAACCGGGCCAGGGCCTGGGCCATTGTCAGTCGGATCGTGTTCTGGCTCATGGTGTCTTGGTCCTCTTTTGTGACTGAGCCATCGGCTCTATCGACTGACTGCCCCTTGTGGGGCGGCAGACGACTGGAACGGCAATGCTCAAATCACGCTTCCCTGTTCTCACTCAGCCGCTCCCAGGCGGCCACCAGGGCGCCGAAGCGGCTGGCCATGTCGGCCACGGCCGCGTCGTCACTGATATCGCCTGCCAGCCACGCCTTTGCTGCCTCGGCGAAGATGGTGCGGCCGACTGCAAAGCCCTTCACCATTCGTGAGGTCTGCGCCAGCGCGAAACCAGTTTCGAGCGCGGCCTGACTGGCTTCCAGCCCCAGCAGCACAATGCCGCGGCAATGGGGGTCCCGGGCTTCGATCACAGCATCGATATTGGCCCAGGCTTTGGCCGAGGCCTGCGGCTCCAGCTTCCACCAGTCGGGCTTGATGCCGGCGTCGTACACCGCGCGCAGGGCCCGGGCAATGGTGTCATCGTCCACCGGGCCATGCTTGCTTGCGATGATTTCGATCAGCAGGTCGCGCCCGACCTTGCGCGCGGCATCACAGGCGGAACCGAGCTTGTCGATCTGCCGGGCCTTGAGGTCGGCGGCGTCATCAGGATGATAGAAGCACAGCACCTTGATGCAGTGATCCACCGGCCAATCGATCAGCCGCGAGCCCAGATCCTGGCTGAACTCGAATTGCAGCGGTCGCGACCCCGGTAGCTCGATCGGCCGGCCGATCCAGAAATCGGGCTGCGCGCCAGCGGCAAACAGCGCGTCGCGGCCATACTTGTCGTCGATCAGCATGCCGAAGCCGGGACGGCCATTGGCCACCTGCAAGGCAGCCTTGACCGCCAGCGCCTTGAAGGCCGGGATGCGCGCCAGCAATTGGGCATCACCCGCCGCCATGTCTTCGATCTGGCTGCGATGGTCGATTGCCAGCGCCATCAGGCTGGGGATGGCGCGGCGGCGATTGGTGGCCCAATGCAGATGGTTGAGTTCGGCATCCTTGCGCAGCGCGCGCTCGGCGCTGCCCTTGGCCAGGAAATGAGTGAGTTCGGTCCAGCTTGGATATTCCGGCGCGCACATCAGCCGCGACACGGCGAAAGCGCCGCAGGCATTGGCCCAGGTGGCGCTGGTGGCATGGGGTTCACCGGTGAGCCAGCCGCGCAGCCAGCCGCTCATGAAGGCGTCGCCGGCCCCCAGCACGTTATAGACCTCGATGGGAAAGCCCTTGCCGACAATGCCGTGCTCCAGATCATCAGGAATGGCGCCATCATAGACAATACAGCCCATGGGGCCGCGCTTCAGGACGATCGTGCCGGAGGACAGCGTGCGGATCGTCCTGAGCGCGGTGAGCAGGTCGGCTTCGCCCGAAGCGATGAGGATTTCCTCTTCGGTGCCAACGATCAGGTCACAATCGGGCAGTACCGACCGGTATTTTTGCGAGACCATGTCGGAGGCGACATAACGCTCGAACCCGGCATCATGGCCGGCCAGGCCCCACAGATTGGGGCGATAATCAATGTCAAAGGCGACGCGGGCGCCATGGGCCCGGGCCAGGCGAATGGCCTTTTTCTGTGCCGCCTCGCTATTGGGCCGCGAGAAATGCGTGCCGGTGACGACGATCGCCCGCGCCGCAGCGATCAGGCCTTCGTCGATATCGTCTTCGGACAACGCCATATCGGCGCAGTCGGTGCGATAGAAGATCATTGGCGAGACGCCTTCGGCCTCAACCGAGAGCAGTACCAGGGCGGTCAGCCGGTCCGGGTCGGTGGCGATACCGGCGGTTTCGACCCCTCCGCGCGCCAGTTGCTCGACGATGAAGCGCCCCATTTGCTCGTGGCCGACGCGGGTAATCAGCGCCGATTTCAGCCCCAGCCGGGCCGTGCCCACCGCGATATTGGCCGGGCAGCCGCCAACGGATTTGGCAAAGCTGCCGACATCTTCGAGCCGCGTGCCGATCTGCTGGCCGTACAGATCCACCGAGGCGCGGCCAATGGTGATGACGTCGAGCGTCTTGCTCCCGTTTTCGGGCTGCGCAGCAAGCAAAGCAATTCTCCCATGCGGCCAATTGAATGGGGGTGTTCAGCCGCCAAACCGATCGCCCGTTATGAAACATGGGTTCCGGTTCATCGTCAATATAGAACGGGCATTCTATCAGTGGAATTTCAGCCGCGACGGCGCTTTTCCGCAATACTGACCGTCAGGGCCATGGCAAAGGCCATGCTGGCCGACAGGGAGCGGAATCCGGCATGGTCGGCCTCCACCACCTCGAACCACTCCCTGGAACACTCGGCCAGGGGCGAAAAGGCCGAGTCGGTCAGCGAGACGACGGGAATATCGCGCGCCGCCAGCGTCCGGGCCTGCGTCGTGCTTTCCGAGGCATAGGGCGCAAAGCTGATGGCAAAGGCGGCGTCGCGCGGCGAGGCCATCGCCAGAATGTCATCATCAATGCCGGCCGAAGTGCCCACCAGCTGGCACTTTACCCGCAGCTTGCCAAAGGCATAGGCCATGTAGCTGGTGATCGGGTAGGAGCGGCGCTTGGCGATGAGATATATGGTGTCGGCCTTGGCCAGCAGGGTCACCGCCCGTTCCAGCGCCTCGGGATCGACCGCAGCGGCCAGCGCATCGAGCGAGCGATGGCCCGCATCGACAAAACCATTGAAGATCGTGGTGCTCTCGGCGAGCGCGGCGCCGTTGTGCTCAAGCGTCTTGAGGCGCTCCTCGTAGGATGAGGTGCGTTCGCGCAGGCGGGCCCGAAACAGCAATTGCAGCCCGGAAAACCCGTCAAAGCCGAAATGCTGGGCGAAACGCACCAGCGTCGAGGGCTGTACATGGGCGGCGGCCGCGATGCTGGCGGCGGTACCGAAGGCAATCTCATCGGGATGATCGAGCGCATAGGCTGCCACCTGCGTCAGCCGCTTCGCCAGTTCCCCCTTGCGCTCAAGAATGACGGCGCGCAGCGTCTCAAAATCTTCGGGCGGCAGGTCTCTGGTCTCGGTCAGGGTCATGGCTGGCTCTCGTCTCGGGCCAACTATAATCCCCAATCCGCGCCCGGGAGCAAGCTTTCCTGGAAAATCCGTTCCGGGAACGGAATGAGTGCCATGGCCCGCGGCGCTGGTCCGCGGGCCATGAGGCGCGTCTAGGCCAGGCTGGTAAGCTTGGGGCGTCTGTCGGCCTC
Organism: Devosia sp.; assembly: GCF_030689745.1. Lineage (GTDB taxonomy): Bacteria > Pseudomonadota > Alphaproteobacteria > Rhizobiales > Devosiaceae > Devosia > Devosia alba. The sequence continues at coordinate 1,436 of NZ_JAUYGL010000173.1, read as the reverse complement.
GGCCCAGAAAATCAACATGGAGCCGCCCAGCACCAGGGCCGCGCCGGGCCAGAACCAGGCCGACGGCACCTGGCCGAGTGCCGCCCAGCCCAGCAGGCCGCCCAGCGGCACCTTGAGATCGCCGAACGGCTGCAGGTAGGTCGCATCCGCCAGCTTGTAGGCAATGCCGAGCAGATATTGCGCGGCAGCGGTGAGCAGGCCGAGCAGCAGCAGCAGCCAGAGGGCCGTGCCGGTGGGCAGCGCGAAGGGGAAGCCGGTGGCGATGCCGGCCGGCAGGACGTTCGGCGCCAGCCAGGCGAAGGCGTTGACCGCAAGCAGGATCAGCAGGTGGTTGGGCGTGACCAGGACCAGCAGCGAAATGGTCAGGGTTTCAGGCGCTTCCTCGCGGGCGAGATATTTGGTGAAAATGTCGGTGCCGGCCCACAGCGCCGCGGCGATGATCGGCACAAAGGTGGTCCAGCCGAGGCCTTCCGTGCCGATGCCCGACACGATGATGGCGCCGGCAAAGCCCATCAGCGCCGCGATAATGCGGACCGGGGTGGCGCGTTCGCCGAGCAGGATCGTCGAGCCCAGGATGATGAAGAGCGGGCCGGTGGCCAGCAGGGTCACCATCTGCCAGATCGGCACGCCGGAGGCGAAACCATAGACGAAGACATGCACGCCCAGGGCCGAGACGAAGGCGCGCATCTGGTGGGCCAGCGGGTGGCGTGTGCGCAGCTTGTCAAAGCCGATGCGCAGGATCAGCGGCAGGGCCAGGATGGATGCGATGACATATTGCCAGAAAGCCATGCCCGTCGAGGACAGGCCAAAACCGCCATAGTCCACCGGCGTTGGCAGCACCGATTGCAGCACATTGCTGCCGGCGAATACCACGGCGGCGGCGATCATCAGCAGCGCGCCGGTGGCGGCGTTTGGGGTAGACGAGGAAACGTGGTTCATACAAAAATCCTTTCCGTAACCAGTTTCCTCAGGGTTACGGGAAGTTGCGCCAAGGCCCGGATCCGGCCCGAAATGGGGTACGGACGCGGGCGTGCCAGCGTTGGTCCCGTTCTCTTTCATCCGGACTATACCGTCGGCTCCGGAGTTACACCGGATCTGCTGACCTTTCGGACCAGGTCCAAAAGCGCTCGCGGGCTTGGCATCGCTGCCTTTACCGCCGGTGGGGAATCGCACCCCGCCCTGAGAACAATGCGGAACCTATGGTCCCGCAAGGATGAACATAGGGCAGGGCGTGCGGCCGGACAAGTAGACACAAGGATGTAACTGTGCGTCGTTTGTGAACGGTGAAGAGAATCTGTTCGCGCCAAAGCGCCTCCCGGCCTTTCGGCTTACGGTTACACGGGTAATGGGCGGCCATTGGGCCAGAAACTGTCGACATAGAACGGACCAAGGGCCGCCCATCACGATCCGCTTTTTGGGCGAGGTCCGGTTCAGGC
>NZ_JAUYGL010000162.1 GCF_030689745.1 Devosia sp. | reverse complement strand
GGCGCGATAATATTCCAGCACCGAGCCCTCGACGCCATGCTGGGCATCAACAGCGTGGGTCAGATGCTCAGCAGGGACCGGCAACCAGGTGCGGTTGGCGGTCGAAAACGCGCCATTGTGGGCATGTGACTGCCAGACCATAGGCGTGCGGCAGCCATCACGCCCCTTGAATTCGGGCCAGAACTCGATGCCATAAGGATCGACCAGATCGGCGAAGGAAAGTTCGGCCTCCTTGAGACCGAGCTCCTCGCCCTGATAGAGGCAGACTGAGCCGCGCATGGACAGGATCAGTGTGGCGGCCAGGCGGGTGAAGGCCTCCTCCTGGCCGTGCGTGGCCCAGCGGCTGACATGGCGCACCACGTCATGGTTGGAGAAGGCCAGGCAGATCCAGCCATCAGGCGCCTTGGCCTCGGTATCGAGGATCGCCTTATGGAAGTGGCCGGCCGAGAACTCACCACCCAGATAATCAAAGGTATAGGCCATGTGCAGCAGGTCGTCGCCCGAGGTGTATTGGGCCATCAGCTCGAGCTGATGCTGGCTATCGCCAATTTCGCCGACCGTGGTGCGGCCCGGATATTCATCGAGCAGGGCGCGCAGGCGACGCAGGAAGGCCAGATTTTCCGGGCGCGACTTGTCGTAAACATGCTCTTGGAAATTATAGGGGTTCACGGCGGGGGCAGTCGAGGCGTTGAAATCCTCGGCCTTGACCACCGGATTGTCCTCAAAGCCGAGCGAGCAGAAGTAGAAATTGACGGTATCGAGGCGGAAGCCATCGACGCCCCGCTCCAGCCAGAAGCGCATTTCGCCCAGCAAGGCGTCCTGCACGGCGGGGCTGTGAAAATTGAGATCGGGCTGGGAGACTAGAAAATTGTGCAGATAATACTGCATGCGGCGGCTGTCCCAATGCCAGGCCGAACCGCCGAAAATCGAGAGCCAGTTATTGGGCGGGGTGCCATCGGGCTTGGGATCGGCCCATACATACCAGTCCGCCTTCTCATTGGTGCGGGACAGTCGGCTCTCGGAGAACCAGGCGTGCTTGTCGGAGGAGTGCGATATCACTTGATCGATGATGACCTTGAGGCCCAGCGCATGGGCCTTTTGCACCAGATGATCGAAATCCTCGAGCGTGCCGAAGCAGGGATCGATGTCGCGATAATTGGAAACGTCATAGCCGAAATCGCGCATGGGCGAGGTGAACACCGGCGACAGCCAGATGGCGTCCACGCCCAGATCGGCAACATAATCAAGCCGGCTGGTAATGCCCACGAGATCGCCGATGCCGTCGCCGTCCTGATCCTGAAACGAGCGCGGGTAGATCTGGTAGATGACGGCGCCACGCCACCAATCCTCATCGAGGGCGCCCTCGGCAACTGGTTTCGATGTGGTCATCAGGGGGCTGGCAGTCATGGGGGGCTCCGGATCGGACTTTGAAGCCAACCCTTAGCACCCGCACCGTGGCCACTGAAAGACCACCTTACCTGGTATTGTGCAGCAATCCCTGAAAGGCGCGATAGCTGGACTTGGGCGTGCGCTGCTGGGTTTCGTAGTCAACATGGACGATACCGAAGCGCTTGTTGTACCCTTCAGCCCACTCGTAATTGTCGAGCAGGGACCAGGCGAAATAGCCACGCACATCGGCGCCCTGCGCGCGAGCGTTCAGCACCGCCTTGAGGTGTTCCTCATAGTATCTGACGCGGCGCGGATCATCGTCGCCCTCAACCTCAGCCATGCCGTTCTCGGTGACGTAGAGGGGGAGCTTGGTGTAGTCATTGGAGACGCGCACCAACAGATCACTCAGGCCCTTGGGGTAGATCTCCCAACCGATGTCGGTCTTTTCCAGCGGTCCCTTGACCTGCTCGACGGGCTGGCCGCCCGGAGCGCCCGCCTTATAGAGACCACGGGTGTAGTAGTTGATGCCCAGCCAGTCGAGCGGACGGGAGATCACGGCCATGTCGTTCTGGTAGTCCTTGGGCAGGTTATCACCAAGCCAGTTGGTGACGGCCTCGGGATACTGACCCTTGAGGACGCCGCCCAGATACCAACGGTTGAACAGGGCGTCCCCCATATCCATTGCCGCCAGGTCTTCCGGCTCGTCGCTGGCGGCCTCGGACTTTTCCAGGTTCAGCACAATACCGAGGTTTTTCGAGCCATTGGCGCGCAAGGCGTCGATGGCGGTGCCATGCGCGAACAGCACATGATGCATGGCGCGGGCGGCAGCGCGCATGTCGCGATAGCCGGGAGCGTGGATGCCCAGATAATGGCTGAGGAAAGCGACGCACCAGGGTTCGTTGATGGTGGCGGTCGCGTGCAGACGATCACCGAATTTCTGGGCGATCAGTGCAGCATAGTCGGCAAACCAGCCGGCGATGTCGCGGTTCATCCAGCCGCCCTTGTCCTGCAGGGCCGAGGGCAGATCCCAATGGTAGAGCGTGGCATAGGGCTTGATACCGCGCTCGAGCATGCCGTCGACGAGTCGATCATAGAAGTCGAGGCCAGTGGGATTGACGGCGCCAGTGCCCTCGGGGATCAGGCGCGGCCAGGAAAACGAGAAGCGATAGGCATCAAATCCGCCATCGCGGATCAGATCGAGGTCCTGCGGCCAGAGCTCGTAGTGATTGCAGGCCACCGCACCGGTGTCGCCATTGTGGACATTGCCGGGGGTGGAGGAGAAGCTGTCCCAGATGGAGGGCCCGCGCCCGTCGCGTTGGCCGCCTTCGATCTGATAGGCGGCGGTGGCGACGCCGAAGGTGAATTGTGGTCCAAAATCCTTGCGGTCGATCGAAAACATCTACGCTCCTTAGCGGCGCTGCACCCTATTGAGTGAAAGCCGATAGCGTAGATAAAGCCGCCGTGCAATCGATTGCACCTTGCAAATCAGGGGATCTGTTGGCCTAGCAAGCCCTTAGCGCGGAATAGCGGGCAATTGCGCCAGCACCTGCTGGCCGATAGCGCGATAAGCGGTGGCCTCTGTTCCGTCCGGCGCGGAGACCAGCGGCGGCGTACCGGCGTCGGAGCCTTCGCGGATCGACATGACCAGAGGGATGGCGCCGAGGAACGGCATCTTGAGGTCGGCAGCGGCCCGTTCGGCGCCGCCTGAACCAAAGATGTCGTAGCGGGTGCCGGTGTCAGGCGCGATGAAATAGCTCATATTCTCGACCAACCCGAGCAGAGGCACATTGAAGCGACGGATCATGTCGATGGCCTTTTTGGCGTCGATCAGGGCGAGGTCCTGCGGGGTGGAGACAATGATCACCCCATCGACGACGGTCTGCTGGAACAGCGAAATCTGGATATCGCCAGTGCCCGGCGGCAGATCAACAACCAGCACATCAAGATCGCCCCAGGCGGTCTCGCGCAGCAATTGGCGCAGCGCCGAGGTGGCCATGGGGCCACGCCAGACCACCGCCTGATCCTTGGCCAGCATGGAGCCGATCGACATGACCTTGAGGTCAAAGGCGTCGTGCGGGGTAAAGATGCCGTCGTCGCGAATGGCGGGCTGGCCCTCGAGCGCAAGCAGTTTGGGGATGGAGGGGCCGTAGAGATCGGCATCGAGAAGGCCGATTCGGAGGCCCTCGGCCTGCAGTGCCAACGCCAGATTGACCGCCGTGGTGGATTTGCCGACGCCGCCCTTGCCCGAGCCTACCGCGATGATGCGCTTGATGCCGGGCACGGGCGTCTTGCCGGGCAGAACCGGTTTGCCATGGGAAAAATTGGGGCCAGCCTTGGCGGGCGGCTTGCCGCCGGTCAGTGAGACCATGACCTTGCGGGTGCCGACGAGCTGCTGCGCGGCAGCGGCAGCCTGTTCACGGGCGGGGCCAAAGGCAGCCTCCATGCCGGGGGCCACCGCAATGGCGAAAGCTACAGCCGAGGGGGTGACGATGATATCGGAGAGCCCGGCATAACCCGCCAGATCGCCACCGCCGGGGATTTCAACGGCGGCAAGCGCGGATTTGATGGCGGCGGCGAGATCAGGATCGGCCATGAATAGCTTTCGGTGGGCGAGGCGTCGACACACAGAGTGTGACAGCCCGGCCTACAGCTCGCTTTGCGCTGCGACAAACACTGTCGACAGATTCGGCAGGCCGCCGCGCAGATGTGTCGGATAGCGTTACCCCGGCTGGGTGAGCCGGGGTAACATCACAATCGGCACAAGGGCAAACCCTAGAGGATGGACTGGCCGGTGGCCTTCCAGTCCTTGAGGAAGCCTTCGATGCCCGAATTGGTCAACGGGTGATCGGCCAGCTTGCGGATGACCGCCGGCGGGATGGTGGCAACGTCAGCGCCGGCCAGCGCGACCTGGGTCACGTGGTTGGGCGAACGGATCGAGGCGGCCAGAATCTGGGTCTCGAAGCCGTAATTGTCGTAGATCTGCCGGATGTTTTCGATCAGTTCGACGCCATCGAGATTGATGTCATCCAGGCGCCCGAGGAAGGGCGATATATAGGTGGCGCCTACCTTGGCGGCGAGCAGGGCCTGGTTTGCCGAAAAGCACAGCGTGACATTGGTGTTGATACCCTTGTCGTGGAAGTACTTGGTGGCCTTGAGGCCATTGAGCGTCAATGGCAGCTTGATGACGACGTTGTCGGCAATCTTGGCGAGGTGCTCACCTTCAGCGACCATGCCTTCATATTCCAGCGACGCCACTTCGGCAGAAACCGGGCCGGGAACCAGTCCGCAGATTTCCTTGATGACTTCCTTGAAGTCACGTCCGGACTTGGCGATCAGCGACGGGTTGGTGGTTACGCCGTCGAGGAGACCGGTCTCATGGAGCTCCTTGATGTCCTTGATTTCCGCAGTATCGACGAAGAACTTCATGGTTCCCTCCTAATTGTCTTCAAACATGCCCGTGGGCAAAAGGTGTAGCACGGCAATGACTTGCCGCAAGTCCAAACGCCCCGGACTATTTGATGGCGGCCAGCATGGCTTCGGCCAGATCGTCAACGCGATCCTCAGGGATGCCAGCGACGTTGATGCGGCTATCACCAATCATATAGATGCCATTGGCGGCTTTTAAATGTTCAACCACCGCATTTTCGAGCCCGAGCAGTGAAAACATACCGCGATGGGCCGCAATAAAATCGAAATCGGCCGCATTGGACTTGGTGCGGATCGCGGTGCTGAGCTTTTCGCGCAGCCGGATCATGCGGTTACGCATGAGATCAAGCTCGGCTTCCCACTCGGCGCGCAGTTCGGCATCCTCAAGGATGGTGCGAATGATCTCGGCACCATGATCGGGCGGCTGCGAATAGGAACCGCGGATGATGTTGAGCAATTGCGACTGGGTGGTGTCGGCTTGCGCGGCGTCGCGGGCGATCAGGATGGCGGCGCCGATGCGCTCGCGATAAAGACCGAAATTCTTGGAGCCCGAGAAAGCAATCAGCGCTTCGGGCACTGCCGAGACTACCTTGAGTGTGCCATAAGCATCGGCGGCCAGGCCGTCGCCAAAGCCGAGATAGGCCAGATCGATGAAGGGCAGCGTGCCGGTCTTGGCCAGGCTCGCGGCTACCTGATCCCACTGCGCATTGGTCAGGTTGGCGCCGGTTGGGTTGTGGCAGCAGCCGTGCAGCAGCACGACATCGTCCTTGCCCAGGCCATCGAGGGTGGCGAGCATCTCCTCGAAACGCACGCCGCGGGTTTCGGCATCGAAATAGGGATAGGTCTTGACCACGAGGCCCGAATTTTCGGCAATCGGGTTGTGGTTGGGCCAAGTCGGATCGGAAACCCAGATGGTGGCGCCTGGGCGGGCGCGATTGACCAGTTGCATCAGCACCCAGAGCGAGCCGGTGCCGCCGGGGGCCTGGGCGATGCGGACGCGAGAGCGGTCCAGCGTGTCGCCGAGCACCAGATCGAGCACGGCAGCGCCAAAGCCCTTATTGCCGGCGATGCCGAGATAGGTCTTGGTCTTGCCCTGGGCGAGGATGCGCTGCTCGGCCTTTTTCACCGCACTCATGATCGGGGTGACACCGGCTTCGTCTTTGTAGACGCCCACGCCAAGGTCGATCTTGGTGGGGCGCGGGTCGGCCGCGTATTCGCCCATGAGCGCCAGAATCTTGTCGCCGGGGGCCTTGGTGAGAGTCTCGAACATGTCAGGGGTCGTTCCGGTGGAAAGGCAGGGTCTTTATAGGCCGCGGAGAGATTTTTGCAATCGCATAGCGGTTCAGCGGGAGACGCCGAGGCGGTCCAGTTCGGCGGTCAATTGCGGAATGATTTCAAACAGATCGCCGATCAAAGCGAGGTCGGCCAGCTTGACCAGCGGCGCTTCGGCATCGGTATTGATAGCGACGATTTTCTTGGCGCCCTGAATGCCGGCCAGGTGCTGCAGGGCCCCGGAAATGCCGATGGCGATGTAGAGATCGGGAGCGATAATCTTGCCGGTCTGGCCGATCTGCCAGTCATTGGGGGCGTAGCCGGCGTCGACAGCCGCGCGGGTCGCGCCGACCGCCGCACCTAGTTTTTTGGCAAGCGATTCAAGCAGTTGGAAGTTCTCTGCCGAGCCCAGCGCCACGCCGCCGCCAATCACAATCTGGGCGGTGGCGAGATCGGCGGTATCACTTTGCGTGCGATCGCTGCGCAGCAGCTTGACGACAGAATCCAGCGCATTATCAAGCACTTCGATCGGTGCAGCAGGGCCAGCAGGGGCGGCGCGGAAGGCCGAGGCGCGCAGGGTCAGGACGTGGCGGGGTTGATTGTCGGTGACCGTCTGCAGCGCGTTGCCGGCATAGATGGGGCGGACAAAGCGGTTGGGACCGAGAATTTCGACCACATCGGTGACGGGCATCAGATCGAGCTTTGCCGCGACACCTGGCATTCGATCTCTTCCAACACTTCCAGCCGATTGGATAACATAGAGATACCCTGCGGCCAGTTTTTCGATCACCTGAGAATCGGCATCCGACGTGCCCGGGCCCTGGGCCACCAGCACTTTGGCGACACCGGCGAGCTTTGCAGCTTCGGTTGCAACATTGGCTGCGTCCTGTCCCAGGACCAGCAGGTCGACCGGCCCCAATTGACTCGCCGCATGCACCACGCGGGCGGTGGCCGGCGACAGCGTGCCGAGATCATGGTCGGCAATAACCAGAACGCTCATCACAGCGCCTCCATCTGCGAGACTTCGGCGGCAATATAGGCGGCCAGCTCGGAGGAGGAGCCGACGGTCTTTCCTGCCACACGTTCAGCAGGCGGGGATATCTTTTCGATGACAAGACGCGGGGCGAGGTCGACACCGCATTCGGCAGCGGGGCGCACGGCGAGCGGCTTGGAACGCGCCTTCATCACCATGGGCAAAGCGGCATTGCGGGGCGTGTTGAGCCGCAGATCGGCGGTGACCACGGCAGGCAGCGGCAGGGCGACCGTCTCGCGGCCGGAATCTACCTCGCGGGTGACTTCGAGCGCTTTGTTGTCCGGCCCCACAACCTTGATCTCGGACGCGAATGTCGCCTGGGGGCGATTGGTGAGCGCGGCGAGCATCTGGCCGACATGATTGCTGTCATCATCAATGGCCTGCTTGCCGAGCAGGACCAGGTCCGGGGTTTCCTCGGCGACGATCTTGGCCAGCAGCTTGGCAATGGCCAGGGTTTCGAGCGCTTCGTCGGTTTCAAGGAGAATGCCGCGATGGGCGCCCATGGCCAGCGCCGTCAGGATGACATCTGTTGCGGCCTTGGGGCCGATTGAGACAGCAACGATTTCGTCCGCGTGCCCGGCTTCGGCCAATTGCACGGCGGCCTCCACCGCGTTCTTGCAGAAGGGGTTCATCGACAGGCGTACGCCGGCGGTTTCAACGCCGCTGCCGTCAGGGCGAACGCGGATGCGAACATTGTGATCGACGACGCGCTTGATAGCGACCAGGATTTTCATGCGACCCTCGGAGTGGTTAGGGGTGTCATGACAAATCACGGGCAGAGGAACAAGCCGCGTGCGAGAAATAATGGGCCAAGGGCGCGACGATTGTTGGAAAAGGCTGCCTGTCGGGCCGCAGCGGCGATTTGTGACGGGGTCGATGCCGCACCAGAGTGGCGGGCAAATCTAGATTGAATACCGTCTTGCTATTCAAAACCTATCTTCTCAGCGCAGAACCCACTAGATTGGCAGGGACCGTCAATCGCATGAGATTGAGCAGCGAAACCTTGGGAGCCTCGCTATGGAAAAATCAATCCAACGTCGTAATCCAATGCTCCCCTGGTGGATTGGCTTTGTTATCATCATGGCCGTAGTCATTTACGCCGGCTATCGTTTTTCATGCCTCGACTGCGGTGCGGCATCAATATTTCCCGAGTTTTTGGTCCTCGCGGTGGTTCCTGCCGTTTATCTATCCCTGATGTATCTGTTGTTCCGCTATCAGGCCGAGGATGAGGCTCAAAGGCGGAAATAATCCGATCCGCGGTAGCTTTTTCATCACGCTCGCATCCCCTCCAGATGGGTTGGCCAAATGGTCGGCCGGGCTGGGGTCAATCCTGAACAGCATCGGCCAAGGCGACATCAAGCGAGAGCGGGCCAAACCCACTACGCCATTCAGGGGCGCCTTGGGCTGAGGGTGGATTGACTTGAAGTTGCCTCCGTCGGGAAGCTCCGACAGAGGCGGTCGTCTTTGGTCGTCAGATCTTGGTGGTCCGAAGGTAGGGCCTCAATTCGGTCCAGCCCTGTGGGAACAAGGTCTTCGCTTCGGCGTCCTTGATTGAAGGCGGGATGATTACGGTACCACCGGGGAGCCAATCGGCAGGGGTCGCGATCTTATTGGCGTCGCCCGTTTGCAGCGCGTCGATCACCCGCAAAATCTCGTCAAAGTTGCGGCCCACGTTCATCGGATAGGTCATCGTCAGCCGGATTTTCTTGTTTGGGTCAATGATGAACACCGAGCGGACAGCCGCAGTCGCGCTTTCGTTGGCATGGATCATCTCGTACAGGCGCGCGATCGAACTGTCGGAATCTGCGACGATGGGGAATTTGACAGTCGTGTGCTGCGTGTCATTCACATCTTCGATCCAGCTCAGATGCTCCTCGACCCCATCTGTGGACAGGCCGAGCGGCTTGACATGGCGCTTGGCGAACTCGTCGGCCAGTTGAGCGGTGCGGCCGATCTCGGTCGTGCAAACCGGGGTGAAGTCGCCAGGGTGACTGAAAAAGAACACCCAGTCGTCGCCGATCCAGTCGTGAAAGCTGATTTTACCCGCTGAAGTATCAGCGGTGAAATCCGGCGCGGTATCGCCGATATGGATTCCCATTGAGTATCTCCTGTTCCTGTTGCGGGCACCCCGATTCCGGTCAGCGCGCCAATGCCAGCCTATGGGGCGGGTCCTGGTAACTAGGTATGTCGACTGGCAGGATTTACAATGGCAACCAACGCCATAGCGAGCGTGCGGCCAAGACCAGCGCGGACTCCCAATTGTTGCGCCATCAGGGAGTTGCCAAGGCTACAACTCCTGACCGGCATCAGAGATGAAGCCATCGCAGATATGGCGTGGCCAAATCCCGACGTCCCGGCAGTTGACCCACATCAATGTTCTGACGGCGGGCGCTGCTAAGGTGGCGGATGATTGGCGATACGCCCCGCCCCAATCTGGCTCAGGAGTTGCCGCGTGCCAAGCAAAACAGCCGAAATCGAAGCCATACTCGGCCAGTCCACGTCGAAACGGAAGTGGCTCTGGCCCGTCATCATTGGGACTGGTCTGGTGCTGGCCGCAGGCGGCCTTTGGTTGTGGTGGCCGGGCACGGGGGCCCAGCGCTCGCCGCAATACGTCACCCAGGCCATTGATCGCGGTGACGTCACCGTCACGGTGACCGCCACCGGATCGGTGGAACCAACCAATGTTGTGGAGATTTCCACCGAACTGTCCGGCACGGTTCGGGCGGTCAATTTCGACTTCAACGACATTGTCAAAGCCGGGGACGTGCTGGCCCAGCTCGATACGGCCACGCTTGAAGCCAACCTCACCCGCGCCCGCGCCAATGTTGACGCGGCAGAAGCGCGGCTGGCGGAATCCCAGGCAACACTGGAAGAGATGGACCAGGCCTATGAGCGCTCCCTGCAACTGGCAGACAAGGGCGTGGCCTCCGACCAGATGCTGCTAAGCGCCAAGTCCAATTTTTCCCGTGCAACGGCAGCGCTGCAGAGCGCAACGGCCAATGTGGCGATTGCCAAGGCCGATCTGGCGCTCAACGAGGCCAACCTCGCCAAGGCCTGCATCTGCGCACCGATTGACGGCATCATTCTGGATCGCAATGTCGAAATCGGTCAGATTCTGGCTGCGTCATTCTCCGCGCCGACGCTGTTCACCCTGGCGGAGGATCTGGCGCGCATGCAGTTGCAGGTCGATATCGATGAGGCCGATATCGGCCTGGTATCAGAAGGCGACCGGGCCTATTTCACCGTCGAGGCGTTCCAGAACAAGACCTTCCCCGCTGAAATTGCCGAATTGCGCTTCGCCCCGCTCACCGTCAATGGCGTGGTCACCTACAAGGCCATCCTGGCCGTCGACAATACCGATCTGCTGCTGCGCCCCGGCATGACCGCAACGGCCACCATTACCGTTGCCGAAACCCCCGACGTGCTGCGCGTGCCCAATGCGGCGCTACGCTTCACGCCGACCATGACGGAATCGCTGCCCGCCGACACCGAAGGACAGAAAACCGTCTGGGTGCTGCGCAATGATCAGGCGGAGCCCGTCACCATCGAGCCCGGCAGCAGCGATGGCAGCTTCACGGTCATTGTCAGCGGCGCGATTGCCGCTGGCGACCGCGTTATCGTTGACGCGGGCCCCAATTGATGACGTCGCGCGCGGTCTCGTCCGTTGAAGCAGAAGAGGCGGCCGGAACGCTTATCGAGCTGCGCGGCATCACCAAGGTCTTTGGCAGCGGCGAAGCCGAAGTGCACGCCCTGCGCGGCATCGACCTGACGATAAAGCGCGGCGAGTTCGTCGCCATTATGGGCCCCAGCGGCTCTGGCAAATCCACCGCCATGAACATTATCGGGTGCCTCGACACCCCCACTGCCGGAACCTACCTGTTCGGTGGCGTCAATGTCGGCAATATCGATCGCAATCAGAGCGCGCTACTGCGGCGCAATTTCCTGGGTTTCGTGTTTCAGGGCTACAATCTGCTCGCCCGCACCTCAGCGCTCGACAATGTAGAACTGCCGCTGATCTATCAGGGCATCCCGAGTGACGTGCGGCGCCGAATGGCGCTGGAGGCCCTTGCCCGGGTGGGATTGACCGGGCGCGAGCACCACGACCCATCGCAGCTCTCGGGCGGACAGCAGCAACGCGTGGCCATCGCCCGCGCCATTGTCAGCCGCCCCGATGTGGTGCTGGCCGACGAGCCAACCGGCAATCTGGATACGGTAATGTCCGGGGACATCATGAAACTGCTGGTTGCCCTCAACCACGACGAGGGGATGACCATTGTCATGGTCACCCATGAGCCAGACATGGCCGCCTATGCCGAACGGCTGATCAGCTTCCGGGACGGACGGATCGAGTCAGATACCGTGACCAAGGGGGTAGCGCAATGATCCTCGAAACCGGCAAACTGGCCATTCAGGCGATCTTTCGCAACGCGCTGCGCTCATCGCTGACGGTGCTGGGCGTGGTGATCGGCGTAGCTGCCGTGATCGCCATGGTCACGCTGGGCCAGGGCACAACAGCGCGGGTTGCCACCGAAGTCGCCCAACTCGGCAGCAACCTGCTGATGATCATGCCCGGGCAAGCCGCCGGCGGGCCCGCTTCGGGCGCCACCAGTTCGGCAAGTTTCACCATTCGCGACGTCGACGCGGTCGCCGAGCAAATCCCCGGCGCCCTGACCGCGGCGCCCTATGCCTCGCGCTCAGTGACCCTGGTCTTTGGGGCAAAAAACTACACCTCGACCGTCACCGGCACCGACAATCGCTATTTCATCGCCCGCGACTGGCCTGTCGAACAAGGGCGTAGTTTTTACGAAAGTGAGCTGCAGGCAGGCAGTGCCGCCTGCATTATCGGGGACACCACCAGCGCAAATTTCTTCGGCAGCGGCGATCCGCTGGGTGAGACCATTCGCGTCGGCCAGATCTCCTGCCGCATCGTCGGCGTGCTGGCCTCGCGGGGCAGCTCCAGCTTTGGCGCTGACCAGGACGACACCGTCATCATGCCGCTGCGCACATTTCAGCGCCGCATTGCCGGCAATAGCGATGTCAACATGATCTATGTCGCCGTCCGGGAAGGGTTCTCGACCGAAAAAGTCGTGGGCGACATCGAACGCCTGATGCGCGAACGCCGCCAGATCGCCGCCGGAGCCGAGGATGATTTCAATGTCTTTGACATGGAACAGGTCGCCTCCATGCTCTCCACCGTTACCGGCATCCTGACGGGCCTGCTGGCCGCAGTGGCCGGGGTGAGCCTATTGGTTGGCGGTATTGGCATCATGAACATAATGCTGGTTTCGGTGACCGAACGGACCAAGGAAATCGGCATTCGCCTCGCCGTCGGCGCCTCCGAACGTCAGATCCTGATGCAGTTTCTGGTTGAAGCCGTGGTGCTGTCGCTATTCGGCGGCATTATCGGCATCGGGTTGGGGCTTGGGCTGGCTGCCATTGCCGGCAGCATTCTTGAAGTGCCGTTCGTCGTCGATCCGCTGGTGGTGGTTGGCGCCTTCACCTTCTCGGCAGTGATCGGGGTGATCTTTGGCTATTTCCCGGCGCGCCAGGCAGCCCGCCTCAACCCCATCGAAGCCCTGCGCCGCGAGTAGCTTGCTGAACACGGTTTGGCGGGGAGCGCAAACGACCGATCCCCGGCCTATGCAAAGGTCCGCTTGATACTGCGCTGCGGCCGACCCGGCTGACCGGTTTTGTCGCATGGCAATGGGCGACCAAAAGCATGCTAGTGTTGACGCCATGGATTGGGTCAGCAACACTGACCCAGAATTATCGCCGGACCAAATATGCCCGTTCTCAACCGTATTGCCGAATTTGCCGACGAAATCACCGCCTGGCGCCAGGATTTTCACGCCCATCCGGAGCTGCTGTATGCGGTGGAGCGAACGGCAGGGATTGTGGCGGATAAACTGCGTGCGTTTGGATGCGACAGTGTGGTGACCGGCATCGGCGGCACCGGCGTGGTCGGCATCATCCATGGCCGGGTCAATGCCAGTGGCCGCACCATCGGGCTACGCGCCGATATGGATGCGCTGCCGATCACCGAAAACACCGGCAAGACCTATGCGTCCACTGTGGATGGCAAGATGCATGCCTGCGGCCATGACGGGCACACGGCCATGCTGCTGGGCGCGGCGAAGTATCTGGCCGAGACGCGCAATTTCGATGGTCGGATCGCGTTGATCTTCCAGCCGGCCGAAGAGGGTGGCGCGGGCGCCAAGGCGATGCTGGACGACCGGCTGATCGAGCAGTTCGGGATCGACGAATTCTACGGCATGCACAATTGGCCGGGCATGCCGACGGGGCATTTTGGCATTCGCGCTGGCGGCATCATGGCGGCGACCGACCGGTTCTATATCGACATTGCCGGCCAGGGTGGCCACGCGGCGCGGCCGCAGACCACGATCGATCCGATCATCGTGGCGGCCAATATGATTGTGGGGATGCAGGCGATCGTGTCGCGCAATGTCGATCCGCTGGCCAGCGCGGTTCTATCGGTGACGATGCTGGAAGCGGGCGAAGCGGACAATGTGATTTCCCGCAGCGCCAAGATCACCGGCACGGTGCGCACGCTTGACCTGGGCGTGCAGGACCAGATCGAGCAGCGGCTGGCCGAATTCGTGCCGCAGTTCGCGGCCAGCTTTGGCGCAACGGCGACGGTGCGCTATGCGCGCGGTTATCCGGTGACGGTCAATGCGCCCGAGCAGACAGCATTTGCGGCAGCGGTGGCCGGGGAGGTTGCCGGCCATCAGCGGGTGGATACCGACGCACCACCATCCATGGGTGGCGAGGATTTCTCGTTCATGCTGGAGCAGCGCCCCGGCGCCTATATTTTCCTGGGCAATGGCGACAGCAGCGAATTGCACACCGATAGCTATGATTTCAATGACGCCGCGATTCCGGTAGGCACCAGTTTCTGGGCGCGGCTGGCCGAGCGGGCGCTGCCGGTCGGGTAGGCTGTTGTCGCCATTTGATGGGCAGATGACACGGCGCGAAAGCGCCACAATCATTGGGCAAAATTCAGCTCAAACGGAGACCAGACCATGTTACGCACAAGCCTTGCTGCCCTTGCCCTGACGCTGCTGGCGTCCATGCCTGCCTATGCCGTGCTCTGCACCGATTCGGGCGGAACCCTCAGCTTCAGCTATGAAGAGAATGGCCAGATCAGAATTGACGAGCAGGCCCGCAATGAGCACGACATGCAGATGCTGCGCGAGCGTGGCGTCGACGCCGTCCGCGTCGAGCGTTGGGGCACGTGCATCCGGGCCTATGTGCGGCTGCCCGATGGCACCGAGGAAATGCAGTTCTTCAATCCCGGCAGCTATCGCCGCGCCTATTAGGCGGCGCCAAGACTGGGCAATCGGCCGTTCAACCAGTGCCGCTGCCGCAGAGACCCGACCCCGACCGGCGCATGATGGCGCAGTCGGGGTTGTTTTATTGGCTCACGCCAGATCGGCGAAGGCGGCCGCGCTGGCGGAGGGCAACGCGATGAAGGCATAGCCATTGGCGCCCAATTGCAGCTTTGTGGCGTGCAGCACGGCGCCCGCCGAGACGGGTTCGAGCCGGGTGCCCGGCGGCAGACCGGTGACGGCAAGGGCATGGTCATCGGCAGACAGGTTGAAGACGCAGAGCATGACACCGGCATCGGTGCTGCGGCGGAACGCCAGAATGGGCTCTGCCAGATCGAAAAACGCGATGTCGCCCAGCGCCAGCATGGGGTGGGTTTTGCGCCAAGCCAGGATGGTGCGGTAAAACGCCAGGGTTGAGCCGGCATCGGCGTTCTGGTCGGCAACATTGAGCGCGGACTGGGGGTATTTCACCGGCAGCCAGGGGGTGCCGCTGGTGAAGCCATTTGGGGCCTCACCGGCATCCCAGGGCATGGGCGTGCGGCAGCCGTCACGTCCCTTGTCCTCGGGCCAGAAGCGGATGCCGCGCGGATCGGTGAGTTCTTCAAACAGCAGATCGGTTTCGGGCAGACCCAGTTCCTCGCCCTGATAGAGGCAGACCGACCCCCTGAGCGCGAGCACCAAGGCGGCAGACTGGCGGGCCAGCGCGGCTGCAGACTGGCTGTGTGGGGCCCAGCGCGTGACGTGGCGGGGCACGTCATGGTTGGAAAAGCTCCAGCATGGCCAGCCATCAGGGCCGATCTCGAAGAACTGTTCAATACGGCTGCGGAAATGGGCAGCAGTGAACTCGTCACCGAGGAAATCGAAGCCGTAGCACATATGCAGCGTGTCGCCGCCAGAGGTGTATTGGGCCATCAGTTGCACGGATTTGTGGCTGTCGCCGACCTCGCCCACCGAGGTTGCGCCAGGAAATTCATTGAGCAGGGCGCGGACGCGACGGAGGAAGTCGAGGTTTTCCGGACGGCTCTTGGAGAACAGGTGCTCCTGCATGTCATAGGGATTGACGGCATAGGGCAGGTGTTCGTTTTTGAGCTTGTTGGGCGGGTTGGAGCGCAACTTACTGTCGTGGAAGTAGTAATTGACGGTATCGAGCCGGAAGCCATCAATGCCGCGCTCCAGCCAGAAGCGCATGACGTCGAGCACGGCCTCCTGCACCTCGGTATTGTGGAAGTTGAGGTCGGGCTGGCTGGCGAGGAAATTGTGCAGGTAATACTGGCCCCGCGTCGGGTTCCACTCCCAGGCGCGGCCGCCGAACACGGCGGGCCAGTTATTGGGCGGGGAGCCATCGGGCAAGGGATCGGCCCAGACATACCAGTCGGCCCGGGCATTGGTGCGACTGAGGCGGGATTCCTCGAACCAGGGATGCCGGTCCGAGGTGTGGCTCACCACCTGGTCCATGATCACCTTGAGACCGCGGGCATGGGCCTGGTCGAGCAGGCTGTCAAAATCTTGCAGCGAACCGAATAGGCGATCGACCTCTCGATAGTCGGAGACGTCGTAGCCCATATCGTCCTGAGGTGACTGGGTGATGGGCGAAAGCCAGATGCAATCGACCCCCAGGCTGGCAATGTGATCGAGCCGGTTAATGATGCCGGGCAGATCGCCAACGCCATCGCCATTGCTGTCCTGAAACGAGCGGGGATATATCTGATAGATCACTCCGCCGCGCCACCATTCCGTCATCTGCACGCTCCCGATTCAATACCTGTAGCTAAGCGCATCAGGCACAAAGTTCCAGTGCGGTGGCCGGGTGGCGGGCATGCGCGGCTGTCTCAAGCGTCACACCACCGCGCTGATCAATGGCTCGCCGGCGAAGTGGGCGGCGAGGTTGGCCACGACCAGGGCGCCCATGGCGTTGCGGGTCTGGATGGTGGCGCTGCCCTGGTGCGGCGAGAGCACGACATTGTCGAGCGCGAAGAACGCCTCGGGAACGCGGGGCTCGTGTTCAAACACGTCGAGCGCGGCGCCGCCCAGACCACCGGACTGCAGCAGGTCGAGCATGGCGGCTTCGTCGATCAGCGTGCCGCGGGCGACGTTGACGATGTTGCCCTGGGGGCCGAGCGCTTCGAGCACCTGGCGCGAGACGATGCCTTCGGTGTCCTTGCCGCCGGGGGCGATGACGACAAGCCAGTCACTATCGCGCGCCATCTCGAGCAGATTGTCGTAGAAGATGTGCGGCTCGCTCTCCTGGCGGTGACGGCCAAAATAGACGACGCGCATCTTCATGGCCTGAGCGCGGGCGGCGATTTCCTTGCCGATGCGACCGAGACCCAGAATGCCGACGGTCTTGCCCGTCAGTTCCGAGAACAGGCCCATGCCGGCTGTGGGCCATTTGCCCTGGCGGACGAACTGGTCGGCCTGCGGAATGCGGCGGGCCAGTGCGATCATCAAGCCGATGGTGAGTTCGGCGACGGCGTCGTTGAGGACATTGGGGGTATTGGTGACGCGCACATTGGCGGCGCGGGCCGCGGCGGTGTCGATGGAATCATAGCCGACACCAAAATTGGCAATGATCTCGAGCGCGGGCAGTTGGGCGATGAGATCGGCATTGACCGCGCCGCCCGCAATGGCCCGCACGCGCGGGGCGAGTTGGGCAATCAGGGCCGGCTTGTCCGCCGCCTCGTGCAGCTTGTGTACGGTGAAGCGTTCGGCCAATGCCACCTCGCAGGACTCGAGCAGCTTGTGGGTCTGGAGAATTTCAATGGTCATGGCGCGCTCACGGCAAGGGGAGATGAACAAGGCGGTACCATACAAGCGGAGGCCAGCGGCGCAAATAGTTCTCCCGAACGATGGCTGGCCTGGATGGCGTACACTCACCGATGCAATTGGGTACGGGCGGTGGGTTTCCGAAAGCAGAAGGGCGGGGGCTAGAAGCGGTACCGCATGCCGATGACCTGGGCATTGGCGCCGTCGGCCATGCCACCCAATGTGCCCCAGGCACCCGAGCGGTGCTGCACCCGGTAGAACAGCTCAATGTCGGGATTGTCGACGGTGGAGACGGCAATCTCGGGCGCCATGAAGAACAGCAGGCTTGGATCGGCATTGCGGCGCTGCGCGCGCTCGGCTTCAATGCCAATGGGATTGGTGACGGCGCTGAGACCCACGGTGATGGCGGGCGAAATGCGCAAGTTTTCGCCGAGATGGAAGCCGTCATAGCGCGCCACGGCACCAAGCCATGCTTCGCCGCTGACGATATTGCCACCGCGCAAGGCAAGCCCCGCTTCAAGGCCCATATGCAGATCGGTCAGCGGTTCGGCAACGAATTTCTGATAGCCACCACCGAGGACAAAATTGTCCTCATACCTGGCACTAATCGGCACCAGCGATCCCTCGATATAGGCATTGACGTAGCGCCCGGCGAAACCGAACACGGCATCATCCAGCGCAGCGTCCTGCGCTGAGGCGGCCGAGGGCAGAGAGAAAGAGCCCGCGAGCAGTGTGAGGAGGAAGACCAGAACAAAGCGCAAATCATATCCGCCAGCTATGCAAAACACTGACGGGGAATGGTTTGGCATGCCGAAGAGTTCCGACAGACCATCAATCGTGATTGGTGCTGCCGGGGCGAGGGCGGCCTATAGGCTGAGGATATAGAGCCAGAGAGAGATGGTCAGCGCCGACGCCATGGTGGCGATCAGGATGGTGTTGGCGGCAACGCTGACACCGCGATTGTAGTAGGTGGCAAAGATATAGACGTTGACCCCGGCAGGCATGGCCGAGAGCAGAATGCCGTAGCGCGCGATTTCCATCGGGACATGAAACACCCAGATCATCAGCACATAGGCGATGGCGGGGTGGACGATCAGCTTGATGAGCGCGGCGATCAGCGCCTGCTGCCAATTGTCGGAGAGTTTGAACTCATTGAGCGCCCCACCAATGCCGAACAGGGCGGCGGGGACCACCGCCTGGCTCATCATGCGCAGGAAGGCGTCGGCCGGTTCGATCAGTTGCAGGCCAGCGAAATAGCCGACCATGCCGGCGGCAATACCCCAGATCAGCGGATTGGAGGCCACGCGCTTGCCCGCAGTCACCAGGGTGCGCCCGAGCGAGGCCCCGTCCCGGCGCATCAGTTCAATGGTGATCATGCCGGTGGTGAGCAGGATGGCGCCGTGCAGGCCGATAATGGAGAGCACGACGGGCAGTGCGTCCACGCCATAGGCGCGCTGGATGATGGGCAGGCCCACCAGCACCGTATTGGTGAACATGCCCGAAAAACCGACCGAAACAGCAACGCCAGGGCTGTTGCCGAAGCCGCGCAGGGCAATGACGATGCCCAGGACAAAGCAGGTCAGCGCCCCAATGTAAAATGGTCCGATGATCGCCGGATTGAATGCGGCGGCGAAGTCGCTGGTGACCAGGGAATGAAACAGCAGGCAGGGCGTGGCAAAATTGTTGACGAAGGCGATGAGGCTCTTGATGCCCTCAGCCGGGAACAGTTTCAGACGCACGGCGCCGAAACCAAGCCCCATCAGGGCGAAGATGGGCAAAATGACGTTGACGATGGCGATCATGGCCGAGGGTTCCGGGACCGGAGGGCCCCCTGCCCTACGCCGCCGCACCAATGGGGTCAATGCAGATCTGGTATGGTAGATCATGGTCGTGGGCAAGATCATATGCAAAGCAGAAAATCGAAACTCTGCGCTTCCTATCCGAAACGCAAACGCGTAGAAACGAAAGCAACAGAAGGTGGAATCCATGCGCGTGAGCGACAGTGTCGATATCTTTGTCATTGGCGGCGGCATCAATGGCGCCAGCGTGGCGCGGGATGCGGTGGGCCGCGGCTATTCGGTCGCCCTGGCCGAGATGAACGATCTCGCCTCGGGCACCTCGTCGGCGGCGACCAAGTTGGTGCATGGCGGGCTGCGCTATCTCGAGCACTACGAGTTCCGGCTGGTGCATGAGGCACTGGCGGAACGCGAAGTGCTGTGGGCCGCCGCGCCGCACATCATATGGCCGCTGCGCTTCGTGTTGCCGCATCACAAGGGCTTGCGCCCGGCGGTGATCCTGCGCGCCGGGCTGGCAATGTATGACTATATGGGCGGTCGGCGCCTGCTGCCGCCGACCAAGACGCTGGATCTGCAAAAGGACATTACCGGCAAGCCGCTGAAGCCAGGCTTCAAGCTGGGGTTTGAGTATTCCGACTGCTGGGTTGACGATGCCCGCTTTGTGGTACTGAACACGCGCGACGCCGCTGATCGTGGCGCCACGGTGCATGTGCGCACCAAGGTGACCAGCCTGCGCCGGGACCAGGGCGGATGGATTGTCGAGCTGGACGGCGAAGCCGGGCACCAAACCGTGCGGGCGAAGCTGGTGGTCAATGCCGCCGGACCATGGGTGGACGAGGTGATCACCGGGGCAATGGGCCAGAACGGCGCGCATAATGTGCGGCTGGTCAAAGGCAGCCATCTTGTGGTGCACAAACTCTATGAGCACGACCGCTGCTACATTTTCCAGAACAGCGACGGGCGGATCATTTTCGCCATTCCCTATGAGGGCGATTACACGCTGATCGGCACCACGGACGAGGATTATGAGGGCGACCCCAGGGACGTCAAAATCTCCGATGCCGAAACCGACTATCTGCTGAGCGCGGCCAGTGAATATTTCGCCAAGCCGCTGACGCGGGCCGATATCCACTGGAGCTATTCGGGCGTGCGGCCGCTGTTTGACGATGGCGCCAGCGCGGCGCAGGAAGCAACCCGCGACTATGTGCTCAAACTCGATGGCGATGCGGCAAGCGGCGCGGCGATCAATGTGTTTGGCGGCAAGTTGACCACCTCGCGCCGGCTGGCCGAGTCGGTGCTGGAAAAAATCGAAGAGGTGCTGGGGGCCAAGGGTAAACCGTGGACCAAGAAGAGCACCCTGCCCGGCGGCGATTTTGAACCCCTGGCTTTCGACGCCGAAGTGCGCCGGCTGGGCAAGGATTACCCCGAACTGCCCAAGAGTCTGGTGCACAGGTTGACTAGGCTCTATGGCACCAGGGCGCGCCTGCTGCTGGGCGAACGACAGGACCTGGCCAGCCTGGGGCAGCATTTCGGCGCCGATCTCTATGCCGCCGAAGTGGATTATCTAGTTGCCCATGAGTGGGCGCGAACGGCACAAGACGTGTTGTGGCGGCGCACCAAGCTGGGGCTGCGGGTTAGTGCTGAGGATGTGGCGCGGCTGGAAGCCTATATGGCGCGCAAGGCACTGTAGCGGGGTGCTTCCTTTTCCCCTTGCAGGAGAGGGCCAAAGGAGGCGGAGGAGACGAGCATGACCAAATATATTCTGGCGATCGATCAGGGCACGACCTCGAGCCGGGCGATGGTATTCGCGCAGGATCGCAGCATTGCCGGGGTGGGTCAGAAGGAGTTCGCCCAGATTTTCCCCCAGGATGGCTGGGTAGAACATGATCCCGAGGAAATCTGGGAAAGCGTGGTCTGGGCGGTCAAGACGGCGCTGAGCGAGGCCAGGATCACGGCTGGCGATGTGGCGGCCATCGGCATCACCAATCAACGCGAAACCACGCTGATCTGGGATCGACAGACCGGCAAAGCCATTCACAACGCCATTGTCTGGCAGGACCGACGCACGGCGGCCTATTGCGCCAAGCTCAAGCAGGATGGGCATGAAGCGCTGGTTACCGACAAGACCGGTCTGTTGCTCGACCCGTATTTTTCCGGCACCAAGATCAAGTGGCTACTCGACAATGTCAAGGGCGCGCGGCAGCGGGCCGAGGCGGGCGAACTGGCATTTGGGACCATTGACAGCTTTCTGATCTGGCGGCTGACCGGCGGCGCATCGCATGTGACGGACGCCACCAATGCGGGCCGCACGCTATTGTTCGATATTGCAGCCAATGGCTGGGACGAGCAGCTATTGGCACTATTCACGGTGCCCGCCGCCTTGCTGCCCGAGGTCAAGGACTGCGCCGCTGATTTCGGCACCACCGAGGCCAGCCTGTTCGGTGCGGCCATGCCGATCCTGGGGGTTGCAGGCGACCAGCATGCCGCCAGTATCGGGCAAGCCTGCTTTGAGCCCGGCATGCTGAAATCGACCTATGGCACGGGGTGTTTTGCCCTGCTCAATACCGGCACGGACATGGTGCGCTCGAAGAACCGCCTGCTCACCACCATTGCCTATCGGCTGGACGGGCAGACGATTTATGCGCTGGAAGGCTCGATTTTTATTGCCGGCGCTGCGGTGCAGTGGATCCGAGACGGGCTGAAACTGGTCAAGCATGCCAGCGAAACCGGCCCGCTGGCCCGCACTGCAGATCCGAGCCAGAATGTCTATATGGTGCCGGCTTTTGTCGGCCTCGGGGCGCCGTGGTGGGATGCCGACGCGCGGGGGGCAATCTATGGATTGACCCGCAACTCAGGCCCGGCCGAGATCGCCAAGGCGGCGCTGGAAGCGGTGTGCTACCAGACGCGCGACCTGCTCGAAGCCATGCGCAAGGACTGGGGCGAGAGCGGGAAAACGGTGCTGCGCGTCGATGGCGGCATGGTGGCGTCGGACTGGACCATGCAGTTCCTGGCCGACATATTGGACGCGCCGGTAGACAGACCCAAAATCCTTGAAACCACGGCGCTGGGTGCGGCGTGGCTGGCCGGATCGAAGGCGGGGGTCTGGCCGGGAATGGCCGAATTTTCTCAGAGTTGGGCACTGGACCAGCGGTTCACCCCGGAAATGGATGCCGCCACGCGGGACGCCAAGATCAAGGGCTGGGATGATGCGGTGCGGCGGACGCTGACGGTTTAGATTGCCCGAAGCCAGGGGGCGAAGCTGCCGCCGGCGATCATCGCCCAATAGACCTTGCCGCTGGAGGTCGTGGCCGCAGCCAGGCCGAATTCGGTGAATTTGGGGTTGAGCAGGGTCGAGCGGTGGCCTGACGAGTTCATCCAGCCCTCAATTGCAGCAGGCAAATCCTTATAGCCCTTGGCGACGTTTTCGCCGACGGCGCCGATATAGCCAGCGACGGTGACACGCTGGCGCAGGGTGACGCCCAGATTGTGGCTGAGAGTGTTCTTCTGCGCCATCAGGCGGGCGTGCGACCGGGCGGCATTTTCCAGCTGCGTATTATAGGTCCAGGGCGGCGCTCCATTGGCCGCGCGTACGGCGTTGATGGCCGTCAGGATTTCCGCATCGGTCAGGGTCTCCGGCGTGCTCGCCGATTTGGGCAATACCGGGATAGTCGATGAACAAGCGGCCAGAATTGCAGCGGCGCCAAGAACGAGAAAGCTGCGGCGGGCCAGTAACGTCATCAAATACACTCCGGAATGGCGCTTTGTGGCAGGACAATTGCGGCGTTTTGGCGTCGCGGCCTCCGCCACCACTGTGTGAGATAGTCGCGCAGGCGGGGTTGCCAGATGATGAAAATGGTCGGTCGCGACGTCAAGCCTGATCGTGGGCACTGAGCAGCAGCGGCAAGGCGGCCAGATCGACGGCAATCGACTTGCCTGCTGCCAGATTCCAGCAGGCGCTCAGCGCGGAATGGGCCGCGGCCCAGCCCAACATCCGCTTGCGGTCGTAACCGAGCCGGTCAGCGAAGGCGTCGAGCAGCGCCTGAATGCGGCGGGGATCCTTGACCAGATCGGGCATGCCAACTGGATTGCGGAATATGTTGGCCAGATCATAGAGCGGATCGCCGAGCAGACCCTTGGGATCGATAGCCAGCCAGCCGCGATCGGCGGACAGGATATTGTCGTGATGGAGGTCCCCATGCAGCGGTATCTGTGCCGAGGGGCGATCAAACAGCTTGAGCGTAATGCCACTGGCCCGGGCAAACAGGTCGCGCGCCGTATACGGCCAGGCGCGGATATCGGTGTCAAACAGTGACTGAAAGTGCGCGCGCAGCGGCAGCAGGTTTTCGGGCGCACCGGGACGGGGGCCATGCAGGCTGGCCGTCAGCGAGCAGATGGCAATGGTCGCCTGATCATCATGGCCGGCGCGCACCGCGTCACCCAGCGTGCCGCCGTCGAGCCATTCCATGAAGATGGTATCACCGTGGATGTCGAATATAGTCGCTGCGCCATTGCCGCCATACCAGTTCATCAGTTCGGCGCCGCGGCGTTCCGCTTCGGCTGCAGCGGGCTTGAGAATTTTCAGCACGGCAAAGTTGCGGCCGTTCTGCTCGACCTTGAACAGCGCGCTGCCTGGGGTGTCGGCAATCGGCGTCGACTTGGTGAGGGACCAACGGATCATGGCGCGGCTGAGCGCGGTTTCGATGGGCGACTGATTCATCATGAAAGCCATTAGAGCAGAACGGTGGCAAGGATTCGACTGGCACCGGCATCAGGCCGGAAAAGTTGATCAGATATGGCGGCGCCATGCGGTCGATCAATCGCATTTGACACAAAATCAAGCATATTGCGTGAAAAGCGCCCGCCAACAACGCTTGTTTAGCGGCTGAGGGCGCATGGTGGGAGATGCACAAGCAATAGCTGGGGAGGACTAGCTATGACGCATCATGGTTACAATGAACCGCACCGACGAACCGCGATGAGCGACATCATCACTGCCGAGGAGGCGCGGCCCGGCCTGTTGCGGCAGATCGGCAATGGGATTGGCGGGCTGATCGTGCTGCTGCTCACCGGGCTGGTGCTGATGATCGCGGTATTGTGGAAATCGCCCTAGGCGGCACCACGACACAAGAACCCCGACCGAGGGCCGGGGCGAGGTGTGACCGCACAGCAGCGCCGCGCGCTATTTGATGCGATAGGCATCCTTGGCGGCCTGGTAGCTCAGATGTTTGGCGATATCGGTGGCCGATGAGCGCGAGAGGCGGTTCTCGCCAACCCAGCGCCCAAGGAAACCACAGACTTCGCGGCGCCAGACATCGTGCCGGGCCGGAATCGACAGCAAGGCCCGCGTATCGTCGTTGAAGCCTGCCAGATTATAGAAGCCGGCAGTTTCCACGACCTGATCGAGATAGCGCCGAATGCCCTGCGGGCTATCATGGAACCACCAGGGAGGGCCGATCATCAGCGATGGCCAGTAGCCGGCCATGGGCGCCAGTTCGCGTGCATAGGTGGTTTCATCAAGCACGAACATGATGACGCGCAGATTGGGTTCATTGCCGCAACGGGCGAGCAAGGCGCGCAGGCCGTTGACGTAATCGGTGGTGCCCGGAATGTCGGCGCCCAGATCGGTGCCACGTTCGGCCAGCAGCAGCGGATCGGTATTGCGGCGCGAGCCGGCGTGGATCTGCATGACCATGCCGTCCTCGACAGCCAGCAGGGCCATTTCGGTCAGCATCTGGGCGCGGAACAGTTCGGCATCCTCGGCGGTGTGGCTGCTGGCCAGCACCCGGTCGAGCAGCGCCTGCTTTTCGACCAGCGGCAGATCTGCCGTGTTGGCCGTCGGCACACCATGGTCGGTGGCGACGGCGCCGTGCTGGCGGAAATAGTCGCGGCGATTGCGATGGGCGTTGATCAGCCCGGCCCATCTGGTGATGTCCTCGCCGGCCAGTTCGCCAAATTTCTGCAGGTTTTCGGCAATGGCGGGGCGGCTGGGATCGGTGACGTCATCAGGGCGATAGGTGGTGCGGACGCGGCCGATATAGCCATCGGCCTTCATCTTTTGATGGTGCGGCAGGGTGTCGAGGGCGAATTCGGTGGTAGCGATGACTTCCACCTTGGCGCTGTCGAGAATGGCGCGTGGCAGGAGATCGGGCGTGGCCAGCGCAGCATCAATGCGGTCATAGATGGCGTCGGCGGTCAGGGCTGAAAGCTCTTCCTCAATGCCAAAGGCCGCCCTGAGCGAATGATCGACCCAAGTCTTGGAGGGTGTGCCGGCAAACAGGTGATAGTTGGCAGCGAACAGGCGCCAGGCGTCGCGCCCGCTGGCGACCGGCCTGCCATCCTTGCGGGGCACGCCCAAATCATCATAGCTCAGGCCCCTGCTGCGCAGCATGCGCAACACATAATGGTCGGGCGTCAGAAACAGGCTGGCTGGATCGGAAAAGCGCGCATTGTTGGCAAACCAGGCCGGGTCAGTGTGACCGTGCGGGCTGATCAGCGGGAGGCCCTGGACCTCGGCATAAAGCTGGCGGGCAATGGTCTGAGCAGGCTCGGACGCGGGGAACAGGCGATCTGGATGCAGGTGTGTCATGGGGCTTGTTTGCCATGATCCGTGCCCGGAATCAATGATCTGCCATACAAGATTTGGGCCGGTGGCGTTTATTGTACATTAACCGCGTTTGCAGCATGGATTTCGCCGTTTATTGGCCTGGGACTACCCTGCCAGGCAGCGGGTGAGAACAGCGCAATGCGGCGGCCCGGCGACCGATCCGGCACCGGATCGGCAAGCTGTGGGGACAATTGACAATGGCGCATCTCGACATCCATTCCGCCGCTGACAGCCTCGACGATGCACGGCGGCACGCTCGCCAAACCGGACAGCTGCAGCACGTCCAGATCATGCTGGCGGCAGCTGGCATCACCGCCGTGTCGATCGTTGTGGTCGCGGCAACGGTGATGACGACACTGCTGTAGTCCGGACCCCTGTCGGCCCAGATTCGTGGCCCCATCCCTGCCCTGAGCGGCGCGGCGGGCGGATCAGCACCCACCCTACCCTTGGCTGCGCCGTCCGCAGCAGGCATCAATAGGTGGTGCGGCCGCCCGAGAGGTCAAAGACGCTGGCGGTAGTGAAGCTGTTGTCCTTGCTGACCAGCCAGGCCACCATGGCGGCGGCTTCGTCGACTTCGAGGAAGCGCCCGCGCGGGATGCGCACCAGCATATAGTCGATGAATTCGGGGGTCAGGGTATCAAGAATGCGCGTCCTGGCAGTGGCCGGGGTGATGGCGTTGACCGCGATATCGAACCTGGCCAACTCCTTTCCCAGCGATTTGGTGAGGCCGATAACGCCGGCCTTGGCTGCCGAATAGGCCGAGAGATTGGGATTGCCCTCCTTGCCGGCCACCGAGGCGATATTGACGATGCGCCCGTAATTGCGGGCCTTCATGGCGGTGACCACGGCCTTGTTGACGTAAAACGTGCCATTCAGATTGATCTCGACCACACGGCGCCATTCCTCAGGGTCGTAATCCTCAACGCTGGCATTGGAGCCAGCAATGCCGGCGGAATTGACCAGAATGGACACCGGGCCGATCTCGCGTTCAGCCGCGGCATGGGCCTGCACCAGTCCGGGATAGTCGGTGATGTCGACCACCATGGAGGAAGCAGCAGCACCCAGGGCCAGGGTGGCTTGCGACAGCCTGTCGGCATCAACATCCCACAGACTGACCCGCGCGCCGCTGTCGACCAGGCGTTGGGCAATGGCAAAACCGAGGCCTTGGGCGCCGCCGGTGACAACGGCCACCTGGCCGTGCAGATCAATCTGGTTCATGGCATCCGCCTTCACTAATGGACAATGCACGGCACATCGGGGCGCATTGCACCATTCCGATTCCCGCTATCGGATAGTTGAGCGCGACGCCGCAACAGACAAGCCCCGGGCAGCGCTGATGCGTCCGGTGGACGGCGAGCGCCGGTATAGAAGCTGCCGGCCAACTCCCCAAGCGGGTACGGCTTAGAGCCAATGAGTGGGCTGGGTGGAGTCGGCGGTTCAGGACTGGCTACAAGAACGCCTCGACCGTCTAGATCAGACCTCTCGGCACTCCTAACCAGGAGCGGGGTGGCCGGTGGAGCCAACCATCGCGCCACCCAGCGTCAGATTGTATGCATACAAATGGACCAGCATTGCTCATTGTCCGCATACAAATCTCCGGCTGCATTGATGATGTGCCTCCGTATCGTCATGTCGTCGCGTATTCGATATTGGCCATATGTGCCCCCGGAGAAACAACGGAAGGCCGCCTCTAAATTCTCCCCATTGACTCAATTGCACAGTTGAGCGCCTTATTAAGAAGCCGTGTCTATCTTGGGGGGAACGAAGTTGAAATTATTTCAGAAATGGATTCGTGTCGCTAAAGCCGTAGTATGGGTATTGACACTGATGCTCTCCGCGACAGTACTTTCGGCGTGTACCTCGACAATTGCGGGTTACAGCCTTGAAGCCTACACGCTCGCGACCGGCCTCAAAGCGCGCTCCTTGGCAGTCGTCCAACTTTCAACTGAGTCATTTTCTACTCACGCAGAGGTCGTTGACCAGCTTCTAGTTGATATTGACGCCGCCTACGAATTCGCGGCTGGAATTCCCAACAACAAGATAGCCGCCGAGCAATGGGCGCTCCTGCGCGACCCATCAGAGGCCTTGTTGGGTGGTTACTTTGCGTTTTGGGAGATTGAAGAGCCAGGTGGTGTATCGGAGTATTTCCGCGACCAATCCAAGGAAATTATCGCTGAAGCCTTTAATTTGATTATTTGTCTAGAGGTGAACAAACAACAAGCAAGTTCCTGCTCTGAACTTAAAACGCCGGAGGGTGTACTGTGAATCCGCAAGAGATCATCGAGCAAGCTGCCGCAAATTGGCATAGCGCCGCTGAGGAAGTTGGCCAGAAAATCGTCGATCTGGGCGCTGATGCGATTAGGCGGCTCGTGGAGGACGCCACGACCGACGGACAAGCACAACTGAAGTCGTCGCAAAAGAAGCTCGTTGAGTGGACCGCAGCGCTCGCCGAGGGAACGATCAATCGGGAAGAGTACACTCATCTCATCAAGAGCCGAGTGTCACTCCTGAAGTTTCACACGCTTACAGAGGCCGGTATTGCGCAGGCCCGAATCGAGCTCTTCCGCAAGGCGCTCATCAACTTGATCACAAACACCGCCATCAAAGCTATCACCTAGACCACTTGGCTGCTGTCAGCGAGTCGTTCACCAACCGCAACGCCTGAAGTTTCCATGGAGGCAAACGTGAAGAGGTTGCTTACAATACTGACGTTGACTGTCCTTCTTGCCTACCCCTCCGCCGCCTGCCCCGTCATAGAGACTGACTTTCCGGTATTTGCTGCACAGTCGCCTGATGTTCCTGCATTTGAAGGCAGGGATTGCCGCATCGAGGACTGGAAGGACCATGTTCGCGAGCTAGTCCGAACAAGAAGCGAGGTCGTGGAATTCGATGACGCGCGGGTTGATCATGACCGACGAGTGCGCGGCTTTGACCGGAACATCCAGCTCGCGTCACTGACCGACGCTTGCTCTGCAGAGGACGTGACGCGACTTACCCGCCTTGTACTCGAGGCCAACGCCATTAACGGCGGAGAGCGAAAGGATCTGTTTTGGTTGAAGCAACGCCGTATCCAATCTGCGATCGATCAGGCGGCGGTCAACATCCGCCGTCTCAGCCTTGATCTGAACTCCCAATGTACAGCTGAATAGGTGTCCTTATGCTTGATGACCGGATTTCATATATCAGCGTTATGATACATGTCGCGGAGTTCCTCCTTCCGCTTGTCGCGATTTCGCTGTTTGTTTCCTTGGTCTTGATCCCAATCTCACTGTACAACCTCGTGAGAACCAGAACTGCCGAAGCCACCAGGGTGTTTGGAAGTGAGGTCCTATTTGTCCTTAGCTTCTGCATTGTGGGATTTGTTGTCGGATTGATCATCCGACTTTTGGGGGGCTTCTCGCTGGGCACCAGTGAGTCTGGCGGACAGCCCGACACGTTCCAATTCATTGCCACGCTGGCCGCATCATTTGCCGCTATTACCGGCCTTTTTTTGGGAGAGGCCAAGTTGCACGATGCGACCATGGTGCGCCCGGTGGGAGCCGGCGCAGCTATCCTGATGATGATGGTAGGTTATCTTTATCTCGGCGGCATTCTTGCTGAAGTGGAATTTTTGGGCAGTGCACCCATGCTCTAGTCAACGCTGCGATGTCTATGGAATGCACACCCAGAAAGGTGAACTACCCGGTCCGCATATGCCCCGAGCGAACACAGGCTTCACGGCAGACTTCTAGTGCTTGCTCCTTTTCGGCATATCGATACTTGAGGCGCCACAGTTTGGAGCCGTTGGGCTGGGCCAAGAGATACAACCCGCCGCTATCGGCCAGTTTGTACGATTTTTCCTTAGGCTTGGCAGCCTTCACACCGAACTCAGACGGGGTATTGGGAGTATCCCTTCTGGGGGTATGTGGCGGTACCCCCGAATGATACCCCCAGCTTGATGTGAAGCAGGGGTGCTCCATGATGAGCTATGAGCAGCCAGCCTCGGCTAAACCATTTATTGACAATGGCTTAGGTGACGGCATGAGAAGTTATGAAAAGGAGAAATGGTGCC
>NZ_JAUYGL010000159.1 GCF_030689745.1 Devosia sp. | reverse complement strand
ACCCTACGGATCGCAGCTTGCTCGAGGTAATGGGTCGGGGCCCAGTTCGTAGGGCGGCCTCGGAGCGGAGCGACAGCCCGCCAGCTTTTGTGCCGCACCGACGAACCAATGGTGCACTGCCTTCGGCGAGTGACACCCTATGGATCGCAGCTTGCTCGAGGTAATGGGTCAGGGCCCAGTTCGTAGGGCGGCCTCGGAGCGCAGCGACAACCCGCCAGCTTTTGTGCCGCACCGACGAACCAATGGTGCACTGCCTTCGGCGAGTGTCTACGGATCGCAGCTTGCTCGAGGTAATGGGTCGGGGCCCAGTTCGTAGGGCGGCCTCGGAGCGTAGCGACAACCCGCCAGCTTTTATGCAGCGCCGATAAGCCTGCGCCCTCCCCCCTGCGAATCCCCCGTTACGCGCCCGGCCAGGCGCTGACGAAATCGGCGACAGTCAACGGCGCGGGTTTGCGCAATTCGCGTTCGGCGGTTCCCAGGTAGAGGAAGGCGAGGATTTGTTCGTCACTGGCCAAGCCAAGCCCCGTCGCCACCTGAGCGTTGTAGGCCAGCTCACCGGTACGCCAGACCGCGCCAACGCCCTGGGCATGGGCGGCGAGCAGAATGGCATGGCTAGCACAACCCGCGGCGATCACCTGCTCCTGCGCCGGCACTTTGGCATGGGCCTTTACTCGTGCGATCACTACCACCAGCAAAGGCGCCCGCAGCGGCATGGCACGCGCCTTGGCCAAGGCCTCCTCGCTGACGTCACCAGTGCCGGCCGCCATGGCCTGGGCGAACAACTCACCCAACTGCTCACGCGCAGCTCCCTCGATCGTGAGAAAGCGCCACGGCCTCAACTGTCCGTGATCCGGTGCACGCAATGCAGCGCGAAACAACAGTTCGCGCTGCCCGGCATCCGGTGCAGGCTCGCGCAAACGCGGCACTGAAACACGATTGAGCAGAGCATCGAGAGCATCCATCGGCCACCTCTTGAACAAAATTAAGCGGGAATTCTAGAGCGTGGCGCCAAGCCGTTGGAAAAAACCTGCAGTTCGGCCGCGAGATCGTTGCAACAGAACGCTCAGAGGGTGTGAAAAAATCGAAGGCCGTAGCGAGACCGTTTTCAGGCGTTCGCGGCAAGGCGGTCGCAGTAGGCGAGAGTTTTTTCACAAGCTCTCAGGGATCAGGCTACCCCTTGCGCCGTGATCAGCGCCACATGCTCATCCGGCACGCCAGCACCGGCCGACTGGAGTTCACCCCGGAAGAATGACGCACGAAAATACACGAGGCAGATGCCACACTGCGCGCTGGTTTACAGCCCCGGTCGCGCGAGTACAATGGCGCCCTTTGCCGCCCTCAATCCGAGCCCCCTGCATGGCCTTGCCGACCCTACGAATCATCGCGTTCATCAACGGCATTTTCCTGATTACCCTGGCCATCAGCATGGTCGTGCCGATGCTCACCCTGCTGATCTTCGACAGATCCTACGAGCTCAATGCCTTTCTCTGGTCGAGCATGATCACCTTTGTCGCCGGGCTGGCCATGGTGGCCCAGGGGCGCCCGAAAGATGTTCAATTACGGCCGCGCGATATGTACATGCTGACCACCGCCAGCTGGGTGATCGTGTGCATATTCGCCGCCCTGCCGATGACGCTGATTCACCACATCAGCTACACCGATGCCTTCTTCGAGACCATGTCCGGCATCACCACCACCGGCTCGACCGTGTTGTCCGGACTGGATAGCGCCTCGCCGGGCTTGCTGATCTGGCGTTCGATGCTGCAATGGCTCGGCGGCATCGGCTTTATCGGCATGGCCGTGGCGATCCTGCCGTTGCTGCGGGTCGGTGGCATGCGCCTGTTCCAGACTGAGTCCTCGGACTGGGGCGAGAAAGTCATGCCGCGTTCGCATATGGCCGCCAAATACATCATCTCCATCTTTATCGGCTTTACCCTGCTCGGCACCTTCGCCTACTGGCTAGCAGGCATGAGCTGGTTCGATGCGATCAACCATTCGATGACCTCGGTCGCCACCGGTGGCTATTCCACCTCCGACAACTCCATGGCCAACTTCGGCCCTGCCTCACACTGGGTGGCAATCGTCTTGATGCTGTTGGGCAGTCTGCCCTTCACCCTCTTTGTCGCCACCATCCGCGGCAATCGCCAGGCGCTGGTCAAGGATGAGCAGGTACGCGGCTTTCTCGGCATGCTGTTGGTCACCTGCCTGATGTTCAGCGTCTGGCTCTGGCTGCACTCCGACCACAACTACTCCGATGCCTTGCGCATCGTCACCTTGAACGTCGTTTCCGTGGTGACCACCACCGGTTACGCCCTGGGCGATTACAGCCTTTGGGGCGATTTCGCGGTCATGATGTTTTTCTACCTGACCTTCGTAGGCGGATGTTCCGGATCGACCTCGGGCGGGCTGAAAATATTTCGTTTCCAGGTGGCCTACACTCTGTTGCGCAGTGGCCTCACCCAGCTCGTTCACCCGCGCGCGGTGATCAAGCAGCAGTACAACGGACACAACCTCGATGAAGAAATCGTCCGCTCGATTCTGACCTTCTCGTTCTTTTTCACTGTCACCATCGGCGCCATCGCCCTGGGATTGACGCTGCTCGGCCTGGACTGGATGACCGCACTGACCGGCGCCGCCACCGCGGTGTGCAACGTGGGCCCCGGCCTGGGCCCGATCATCGGCCCGGCCGGCAACTTCGCCAGCCTGCCGGATGCCGCCAAATGGCTGCTATCGCTGGGCATGCTGCTGGGTCGCCTGGAAATCCTGACCGTCCTGGTGCTGATCACTCGCGCCTTCTGGCGTCATTGAGCGGCATTTCACCGACTGACCAGACTCGCCACGCCTCCGCCTCGATGATGCTCTCGGCCGGAGAGCACCCCATGTAGGTGGCAAAACAGATGGGGCACAAAGACTGGACGATGATCGCGCGGGTCTGCGGCCGGCGGATGCCGGGGCGGGAGCACGTGCGGAACGGCTTTTCGCGGGTAATGACAACATCCGCCCCGGAGGCGGCGCAGATACTGGCCGCGCGCATGGATACTAAATTGGCACTTAATGTCACTGGCCCAACGGGACTGCGCGCCTAGACTGCCAACACGCCACAGCCGCTGATTCCCTCGGTGCGGCCAGCAGACGACCAGGAGGCACGCCATGGCTACGCACACCAGCGATCGCTACACCAGCTTCGCCGAGTTCTATCCCTATTACCTGCAAGAACACAGCAACCCGATCTGCCGCCGCCTGCACTATGTCGGCAGCCTGCTGGTGCTGGGCATTCTCGCCTACGCCCTGGCCACGCAACAGTGGCGGTGGCTGCTGGCCATCCCCTTCGCCGGCTATGGCTGTGCCTGGGTCGGCCACTTGGTCTTCGAAAAGAACCGCCCGGCCACCTTTCAATACCCGCTGTACAGCTTCATGGGTGACTGGGTAATGCTCAAGGATGCCTTTACCGGGCGTATCAAATTCTAATCCACCCGCGCTCAGGCTGCGCCGACGCCACCCACTGGACGGCAACATCACACCGTTGAGCAGTGGCGCTTGGCTCGCGTCGCCTCGCGTGGTTATGATCCCTGCTCTGTCGCAATCCTGGTTCAGCGCTCGCAGCGCTAGTTAGACGTCCAGCAGAGACGTCGGTTAATCAGCAGGGATCGTTTCCACAGCATGAATGCCACTACCCAGAACCGGCTCCACGCACTGCCGGCGCCACCGTTACGCGAATATTACTCGCGCATACTGGCCTATATCGCCGTGGCCGCAAGCATCGCTGCCGGCACCTACACCCAGCATTTCGGCTACGACATTCTCTGGGTCGTGCCCTACGCCCTGCTCTATCCGCACCTGGCCTACCACTTGAGCCAGCGCTTCAAGCGTGATCATCCGCGAACCGCCACCCTGACCCTGCTGTTCATCGACGCCCTGCACTGCGGCGCGGCGCTCGTCCTGCTCAGCTTCTCGGTGGTACCCAGCCTGATGTGCCTGCTGATCCTGGCCTTCAGCTCGATGGTGGTCGGTGGTTTGCGTTACCTGGCCCTGGCCATGCTGGTCGCGATCAGCAGCACGCTACTCAACGCGGCGCTGACCGAGCTGAAATTCAACCCCGACACCCCGGCCCTGGTTGCCCTGGTGAGCATCGCCTTCAGCACCCTGTACATCTGCATCACCGCTTATTTCGTGCACCAGCAGGGCTTGCGTCTGGACCAGGTGCGCTGCGAAATCAAGCGCGAGCAGGAAAAAGCCGCCCGCCTGGCACGCAACCTGGCCAAGTACCTGTCACCGCAGGTATGGGAGTCGATCTTCACCGGCAAGAAGAGCGTGCGCCTGGAGACCCAGCGCAAGAAACTCACGGTATTTTTCTCCGACATCAAGGGCTTCACCGAGCTGTCCGAGGAACTGGAAGCCGAGGCCCTGACCGACCTGCTCAACAGCTACCTCAACGAAATGTCGAAGATCTGCCTGAAATACGGCGGCACCATCGACAAATTCATCGGCGACAGCGTCATGGTGTTCTTCGGCGACCCAGCCAGCAAAGGCGCCAAGCAAGACGCCATGGCCGCGGTATCGATGGCCGTGGCCATGCGCAAACACATGAAAGTGCTGCGCCAGCAATGGCGCGCCCAAGGCATCACCAAGCCGCTGGAAATCCGCATGGGCCTGAACACCGGCTACTGCACGGTGGGCAACTTCGGCGCCGACACACGCATGGACTACACCATCATCGGCCGCGACGTGAACCTCGCCAGCCGCCTGGAAAGCGCCGCCGAAGCCGGCGATATCCTCATCTCCCACGAGACCTACTCGCTGGTCAAGGACATGATCATGTGCCGCGACAAGGGCCAGATCAACGTCAAGGGCTTCACCCGCCCGGTACAGATCTACCAGGTGGTGGACTTCCGCCGCGACCTGGGCGCCACCTCCAGCTATGTCGAGCATGAATTGCCCGGCTTCTCCATGTACCTGGACACCAACGGCATCCAGAACTTCGACAAGCAACGGGTGATCCAGGCGCTGCAGCAGGCCGCCGAGAAATTGCGCGACAAGGTGATCATGTAGGGGCGGCCGGGTTGGCCGGTGCTCAGCGATTGTGAAAATATCGAGCGCCGTCGCGATTATTTGTAGTACCGGTGATCCACGGTGCACTGCCTGCGGGTAGGGCGCCCCGGGCGGCGTTCCGTTCGGAGGTAGGGCGGCCTCGGAGCGCAGCGACAGCCCGCCATTTTTCGTCGCACCGATCAACCATGGTGCACTGCCTGCGGCGAGTGACACCCTACGGATCGCGGGCTTCCCTGGATCTGGTGATCTCCTCGGATCGTAGAGCGCCCCGGGCGGCGTTCCGTTCGGAGGTAGGGCGGCCTCGGAGCGCAGCGACAGCCCGCCAGCTTTGCTTCGCACCGAGCAACCCATGGTGCACTGCCTGCGGCGAGTGACACCCTACGGATCGTGGCTTGCTCGAGGTAATGGGTCCGCGCCCAGTTCGTAGGGCGGCCCGGGCGGCGTTCCGTTCGGACCGTAGGGCGGCCTCGGAGCGAAGCGACAGCCCGCCAGCTTTGCTTCGCACCGATTAACCATGGTGCACTGCCTGCGGCGAGTGACACCCTACGGATCGCAGGCTTTATGCATAAAGATGGGGTCTACGTCAGCGGTATCACCGGCAGGCACCCTGGCGAATGACACGGAGCGCTGAACGCTATTCGCTTGTGACATTGGTGTTTGCCCCCGCCCGCCCCTACAAACTCTCCGCGGCCGGCTCCTGGCCCAGGCACGGTTCGCCGTCGAGCAAGGGCTGACGGGCCAGGAACTCCAGCGCCGAGACCCGCCAGGATTGTTGCGCCGCCAACTCGGCGCAGCGCGTGCGGTTCAGCTCCAGTGCCGCCAGACAGGCCGCGCGCAAATCCTCGTCCATCACCCCGGTGACGCCCGCCTCCAGCACATCCAGCGGGCCGGGCACCGGGAAGGCCGCCACAGGCGTGCCGCAGGCCAGCGCCTCGAGCATCACCAGGCCATAGGTATCGGTGCGCGAGGGAAACACCAGTACGCTGGCCTGACGATAGGCTTCGGCCAGCTCTGCGCCATGCCGATAGCCGAGAAATTTCACCTGCGGATAACGCGCCTGCAAGGCTTCACGCAGCGGGCCGTCGCCGACCACCCGCTTCTCGCCGGGTAGGTCGAGTTCGAGAAAGGCCTCCAGGTTCTTTTCCGCGGCGATCCGCCCGACACACAAGAACACCGGTTTGCACGCCCCAAGCCGCGGCACCTGCGGCTGAAACAAGCGCGTATCGACGCCCTTGCGCCACAGCAGCAGACGCTGCAGGCCCCAGCCGGCAAACTCCGCACGCAGCCGTTCGGTGGTCACCAGCACCGCCTGGCTCGGGCGATGGAAGGCGCGCAGGTAGGCATAGCCCCAGCGCAGTGGCAACCACGGCCAACGGCCATGGATGTACTCGGGAAAGCGCGTATGAATGGCGCTGGAAAACGCCAGGCTGCGCTTGTCCAGCCAGCGTCTGGCGCCCCAACCGAGCGGCCCTTCGGTGGCCAGATGGACGCAGTCGGGCTGAAACTCGCGGATCGCCGTGCCGACCCGCCAGAGGTCCCACGCCAGCGGAATCTCCGGGTAGGTCGGGCACGGCCAGCTGCGAAAGTCCTGCGGCGACAGCAGTTTGACCTCATGGCCCAGCTCGCCCAGTTCACCGACCAGGGCCTGCAAACTGGTGACCACACCGTTGACCTGGGGCAGCCAGGCATCCGAGACGATCAGTATCCTCATGCCGCCGACTCGACAGCCGCCAGTTGCTCGGCCAACGCCAGGGCTTGCCGCGCCTGGTCGTCGGCCAGCCGATACAGCTCGATGCGGCCATCCAGGTGTTCGATCAAGGCGCTGCAGGACTCGACCCAGTCGCCACAGTTCATGTACTCCACCTCGCCCATCGGGCGGATCTCGGCGTGATGAATATGCCCGCAGACCACGCCATTGAAGCCGCGCTTGACGCATTCGTGGACGATCGCTTGCTCGAAGTCACTGATGAAGTTCACCGCGCCCTTGACCTTGTGCTTGAGGTAGGCCGACAGCGACCAATAACCGTAACCGTATCGACTGCGCCAGTGATTGAGCCAGCGATTGAGGGTCAGGGTGAGCTCGTAGGCCGAGTCGCCGAGAAAGGCCAGCCAGCGGTGGTAACGGGTGATCACATCGAACTGGTCGCCGTGGATCACCAGCAGCCGACGGCCGTCGGCGGTGATGTGCTCGGCCTCGTCGACCAACTGGATATTGCCCAGCATCAGCGACGAATAACGGCGCAGGAACTCGTCGTGATTGCCGGTGACATAGATCACCTCGGTGCCGCGCTTGCTCATGGTCAGCAGACGGCGGATCACGTTGCTGTGCGCTTGCGGCCAGTAGATGCCGCTGCGCAGCCTCCAGCCGTCGATGATGTCGCCCACCAGGTAAATACGGTCGGTCTGGTAGCGCTTGAGGAACGCCGCCAGGTGCTCGGCCTGGCAATCCCGGGTGCCCAGGTGGACATCGGAAATCCACAGGGTGCGGACTCGTTGCTTGCGACTCGGCTTGGCGAGCTGGGCGCTGGTCATGGGCGGCCTCCGGCTGGGTTTTTACGAGCGTGCGCGCCGGCGGTGAAACGACTGTGACAACTCCATGGCAGTTCAATGACAGCGACCCGCCACGAGCAGGCGCAACGGCCTGCTAAACTGGCCGCCTGTCACGAGGACCTTGCCATGCCGTCGCCGCTCTCTTTGCGTCACTACAGCCATGAACTGCTCAACCACAACCATGCCCATGCGCAGCTGGTCTTCGGCCTGAGTGGCCAGCTGGACTTCGAGGTGGCCGGGCTGGGCAGTCAGGTGATCCGCCAGACCCTCGCCGTGGTGCCGGCGGCTGCGCAACACGCCTGTGGCAGCAGCAGCGGCAGCCAGTGCCTGGTGCTCGACGTACCCTCCGAGCAGTGGCTGCAACAGCACCTGGGCATACATGCCGATGCCAGCCGTCGCCTGCTCGAGCGCCCCGGCGCCCTGAGCCTCAACCCCGCGCAAAGCCAGCTGGTCAGTTGGCTGGCGGCCAGCCCGATCGATGACCCGGTGATCGCCCGGCAAGGCGCAGCGCTGTTGCTCGCCTGCCTGGCGAGCGAACGCGTCGAGCTGCCGGGTCTGCCAGGCTTGCCGCTGGCCGCCCTGGACGCGCATATCGACCGGCATGCCGCCTACCCGCTGCAGGTTGGTGATCTGGCGCGGCTGGCCGGTTTGTCGGCGGCGCGTTTTCATGCGCGCTTTCTCGACGAGACCGGACAGACGCCCATGGCCTACGTGCGCAGCCGGCGCCTGCAGCTGGGTCGCCAGCTGCTGTGCACCAGCCAGCTGGCGGTCGGCGAGATCGCTGCGCGGGTCGGCTACAGTTCGCAAAGTGCCTTTACCGCGGCGCTATTGCGCCAGTTCGGCTGCACTCCGCGCACGCTGCGCCAGCGCCACGAGTAACGCGACAAAGGCCGCGACTCCCGCGACAGACAGGGCGCGCTTCTCTCCCTAGACTGCATGCACCATCAGCTAGCCGGGGAAGCGCTATGCAGCAGATCGAATGGGAAGACTTTCAACGGGTGGAATTGCGCGTGGGCACTGTGCTGTCCGCCGAGCCGAACGACAAAGCCCGCAAGCCGGCCTACGTACTGCGGGTCGACCTCGGTGAAATCGGGGTGAAAACCTCCAGCGCGCAACTCACCGAGCACTACCCATGCGCCGAACTGCTTGGCCGCCAGGTGCTCTGCGTGTGTAATTTCGCCCCCAAGCGCATCGCCGGTATCCGCTCCGAGGTGCTGGTCACCGGTGTGTATGACGCAAACGACAAGGTGGTCTTGGCCAGCTTCGACAAACCGCTGCCCAATGGCGCGCGCCTGGCATGACCGAGCGCAAGGCATTGCTGGCGATTCACCTGGGCGCCCTGCTGTTCGGCCTGTCGGGAATTTTTGGCAAGCTGGCGAATACCGTGCCCATGGCCATCGTCGGCGGCCGGGCAATTTTCGCCGTCGTCGCGCTGGCCCTGTTCGCCCGCCTCCTCAGCCAGGAGCACAGCCAACGCCCCAGCGCGCGGCAGCTGGCCATGCTGGCACTCGGCGGCTTGTTGCTCGGCAGCCATTGGCTGACCTTCTTCGAGGCGGTGACGGTTTCCGGCGTGGCCATCGCCACCCTCGGTTTCGCCAGCTTCCCGGCATTTACCGTACTGCTGGAAGGCCTGCTGTTTCGCGAGCGCACGCGGCCCAGCGAATTCGCCATGGTCGCCTTGGTCTGTCTGGGATTGATCCTGGTCACGCCGAATTTCGATCTTGGCAACCAGGCCACCGTCGGGCTGCTCTGGGCCATATTGTCGGGCTTGCTGTTCGCCCTGCTGTCACTGCTCAACCGCGCCAGTACTCGCGGCCTGGACCCGGTGCAGGCGGCGCTCTGCCAGAACCTCACGGTGCTGCTGTGCTTCCTGCCTTTCGCCTGGCCCCTGCTGCCCAGTCTGGCGCTGCTCGACTGGTTCTGGCTGGCCCTGCTCGGGGTGTTTTGTACCGGCTTGGCGCACAGCCTGTTCGTCGCCAGCCTGCGCGTGATCAAGGCACGTAGCGCCGCAGTGATCTTCGCCCTGGAGCCGGTCTACGGCATCGCCTTCGCCTGGTGGCTGTTCAACGAGATACCGACCCTGCGCATGCTCCTCGGCGGCACGCTGATCGTTCTGGCGATTTTCTTCTCGGCGCGCATGGCGCGCTGAGCAGCCGGCTGGCGAGGGGGAAACCCACGCCAGCCAGGCCACACCTCAACATGGATTACGCCGGCTTGCCCTTGGCGCGCATCCGGTCGGCCATGCTGATCATTTCGTCATACAGCAGCTGCGGGTTCTTCTGCTTCAACGCCCAGGCCATGCGGCCCTGCTCGTGGGGCAGAATCATGAACTCGTCTTTGGCCATCTCGGCATAGATGTAGTCGGCGATATCCGCGGCGCTGATCGGCGAGCTTTCCAGCAGTTTGCCGACCTGAGCCTTCATCGCCGGCGTCGGGCCACGGAAGGAGTCGAGCAGGTTGGTCTGGAAGAACGACGGGCAAACCACATGCACGCCGATTTCCTGCTGCTTCAATTCGATCAGCAGGCTTTCCGACAGCGCCACCACACCGGCCTTGGCCACGTTGTAGTTGCTCATCGCCGGGCCTTGCATCAGGGCCGCCATCGACGCGATGTTGACGATCTTGCCCTTGCTGCGCTCGAGCAAGGGCAAGAACGCCTTGCAGCCCTTGACCACGCCCATAAGGTTGATCGCGATCTGCCAATCCCAATCTTCCAGCGACAGCTCGTCGAAAAAACCGCCCGAGGCCACGCCGGCGTTATTGACGATCACATCGATGCCGCCGAACTTTGCCTCGCAGGCCTGCGCCAGAGCGGTTAACTGACTGTAATCGCGCACGTCGCAACGCTGGATGAAACCATCACCACCGGCTGCGCGGACCAACTCCAGGGTTTCGCCGAGCCCCGCCTCGTTGACATCGGCGAGCGCCAGACGCCAGCCATCGCGGGCCCAACGCAGGGCGATTTCACGACCCAACCCCGAACCTGCGCCGGTAATCATCATGCGATTTTGCATATGGAAGTCGCCTTGTTTTGTGCGGTGAAAGAGAAGACAAGGCCCAGTGTAGCCAAGGACATATTCAACCCCACGCACCATCATGCAGCTGAATGACCAAGGCAAACTGCCGCCACTGCCACCCGGCACAGGTGATCACGCAATGCACGAAGCGCGATCGGGGCTTTTGTAGGATGTGGCGGGCCGCGTAGGATTGAGCGCAGCGATACCCATCGGCGATCGACGGATCACCAGCCGGCAGATCAGTGCGGAGCTGAATTTCTCAGCGGCTCGCTAAAGGCTTTGGGTAAACAGACAGGATTTACAGACAACCCGAACGGGTTTAAAGATGGAGGCGACCCCACCAGCCACACCCCGGCACACAATGTCACCGCTGCGGCTGCTCCCTTCCAGGCCTGACCGGGTTCACGGTTAATCGTTGCGGGGGGACCGGCAGGGCCACCATAACGCTACCCGCCTTGCAGCGAGCGGGGCCATTGTACCGGCTTGTCTTGAACTTACAACAGCTTCAAGCACATGAATGGATCGGGCCGCGTAGGTCGGGGCGCGTAGGTCCGCCCACGCCTGTGATCAGGCGATTGGGTAGAAGGCCCCCGGGTTCAGATGGAAGCGCCGAGCAAGAGCCTGAATATTGCTGCTGCTCAGGGTGCGCTTGCCATTGAGCGTGCGCGACACGACAGTTTTGTCGCCGATTTCGGGCAGGTCGGCCCCGGTAAGCCCGTTCTGCTTCATGAGGAATCTGAGCAATTCCACGCCGGTGATGGCTTCGACCTTTTCGTTGAACTCGGCAAATTGCGGCGCGCTGTCCTCATAACGTTTGATCGAGGCGCACAGCATGTCCAGCAAGCGCTGGCTGGTTTGGCTGTCGTCTGCAGAGTCGGTCAGTTCGTCGAGCAGGGCCAATGCTTTGTCGTACTCGACCTCGTTGCCGATCTCTTGGATGAGCGTACCGTCCACACGCTCCAGCGAGCGCTGGATTTCTTTCAACTGCTCAGCCAGGTCATGGATGGCACTCTGCTCAATGCGTACGGCTACTGCAGCACTCATGGCATGACTCAGAGGCTGTGAAAATATCGAGCGCCGTAGCGAGACCGTCTCCAGGCGTTCGCGGCAAGGCGCGCTACGTGAAAAGTAGGGGAGTTTAGTGAGCTAAATGACCCTGCTTTTCACGTAGCGCAACGTCAGCAGCGGGCGTTTGGAGGCGGTCGCAGTAGGCGGGAGTTTTTTCACAACCTCTCAGTGTTCTTCGGATTGCGGTACCACTTGTTGGCCTTGTCGTACTCGCTGTGGTTGAAAATGTGTTTCACGTAAACCCGCTGCTTGGCAAAGTCGATGGCCGCTATCATGCGGATCTCATTGCCTCTTATAAAAATTAAATAACCAATTGTTTTATATGTAGAAATTTAAATATTCACGAAGTCTTGTAGGAACCAGTAACCGTAGGATGGCGTTGAGCGCAGCGATACCCATCGGGCAGTTTATGCCTGTACCCGTTGGCATGGCGAATATCGATGATGGGTTACGGCGCGTTTGTTCTGCTGGCAGCAGGTCAATTTGCAGGCGCCTAACCCATCCTACGGTCTTGATCCTTGAGCACCCAGTTTGCTGCGCGACAGCGCGGCTGTCGAAGTCGGGGCGACCGCTCCTATGTCGCTCGCCCACCAGCAGCCATGCCAACCTTGACCCTTGTGTGGGCTGGCGTTCGGTTGCGATGGGTATCGCTGCGCTCAACACCATCCTACGGTTTGGTCTGCGCCGGTTTTTGTAGGACGGCTGAGCGTAGCGATACCCATCGGCGGCATGGAATTTCCACGCTAGCGGCGAGTCACAATGGAGCTCGAGTAGCCAAAATCTGCGCTGAGACAATGTCAGCAGTACAAAATCGCAGTACTCTGCGCGAGGCATTTCCAGCGCCGCCCTCTCATTCCAAGGAGCAACAACATGGCCATGACCAAAGACCAACTGATCAGCGACATCGCCGAAGCCATCGACGCACCCAAGACCATCGTGCGTGCAGCACTCGAACAACTCAGCGAAATCGTCAGCGATGCCCTGGAAAACGGTAGCGAAATCACCCTGCCCGGCATCGGCAAGTTGAAGATCAGCGATCGCCCAGCCCGCACCGGACGCAACCCGCAAACCGGCAAGGCAATCGAAATCGCAGCGAAGAAAGTAGTCAAGTACGTCCCGGCCAAAGCCCTGACCGACGCGATCAACTGATCGACGCTGTTGAAGCGCCCCAGCTAACGACAGCAGTACGTGTGGGGGGGCTTTAGCCGCGAAAGCTTTCGATGCACCCGTAGAAGCTTCGCGGCTAAAGCCCCTCCCACAAAAGCCCGTCTGCCCCGCATTCAGGCCCACCCTACTTCACTACTGCACCGTCGCCTCTTGCGGCGGGAGGGCGGCTGTCGAGTTGGGGTTGCCGCCCATTTGGCGAATCCGCCGTAATTGCTGGACCCGGTTGAGGTTGTCCCAGGCCATGTCGTAATGCGCGGGGGATTGTTCGATCGCGCTGCGGAAGAACTGCTCGGCGACATCCAGCTTGCCTTCCACCAGGCAGATGTAACCGACGTCGTTGCTGGCCTGGGCACGATTGCCGATCTGTTCGAAGGCGGAAAGCGCCTCCTCGTAGCGCTCCATGCGAGCCAGCAGCAAGCCGTAGTTGCGCCATAGCGGCTTGTAGCTGGAGTCGTAGCCGATGCCGCGCTGGTAGGTGCGCTCGGCTTCGGGCCATTGGCCGGCCATGTAGTAGGAATAGCCCAGGCTGTTCTGCACCAGCACCGAGCGCGGTTCGATCTGCATGGCCAAGCGGTAATAAGCCTCGGACAACGGGAAGTCATTGTTCAAGTCGGCGAGTACGCCAAGGGCGTTGTAGACCTTCAGCGGTGATTTGCTGTCCACCTTGAGGCCGTCCACCCCGAGAGCAGCCTCCTCCGGCAGATCATCGCCCTGGTCGTTACCTAGGCGCTGTTGGTCCAGCGCCACCGCCTTGAACAGCAGCTTCTGCGCGGCCGCGTGATTACGCTGGGCCAGGTGCAGCATGCCCATCTCTGTCAGGGCATCGAGGTTGTCCGGTTGGTTCGCCAGTACCTCACCGAAGGCCATCTCG
Source organism: Devosia sp. (assembly GCF_030689745.1). Taxonomy (GTDB): domain Bacteria; phylum Pseudomonadota; class Alphaproteobacteria; order Rhizobiales; family Devosiaceae; genus Devosia; species Devosia alba. The sequence continues at coordinate 8,624 of NZ_JAUYGL010000159.1, read as the reverse complement.
GCGAGTTCAGTATTACCGCGCTCGCGGTGGATACGCCCGATCCAGACCATCGCCTCGTAGCGTTCCGGCTCCAGTTCGATAGCGCGCAGATACTGATACAGCGACTGATCCGAGTCGCCGGCCTGGTAGGCCATCGCGCCCATCTGCATGGCCTGGTCGGCCGAGTTGGCCTGTTTGCGCACCTTGTGCAGCAACGTATTGTCGCCGCTATACACCGAGCGGGTTTCGAGCACCGGCTCCGGGCCCATGGTCTGACATCCTGACAGCACGGCCGTCATGGCCAACAGCAGACTGATCCTTTTCATCTCATACCTTCCCGAAGACTTTGAGTACCCCAATGAGTGCGGGTCCGATGGCCACCAGGAAAAAACTCGGCCACAGGCACAAGATTAGTGGGAATACCAGCTTGGTGCCGATTTTCGCCGCTTGTTCCTCGGCGGCCTGGGTGCGCCGATCGCGGAATTCCTCGGCATAGATGCGCAGGGTGTCGGCCACGCTGGTGCCGAAGCGAATGCTCTGCGCCAGCAAGCTGACCAGGCCGCGAATATCTTCCAGCCCGGTGCGCTCGGCCAGGTGCTTGAGCGCCTCAGTGCTGGGGACGCCGGCACGGATCTCGGCATTGACCAGGGCCAGCTCCAGGGCCAGTTCCGGCTGACTGACCGACATTTCATCGGCCACCCGCTCGATCGCCTGGGGCAAGGCCAGCCCCGACTCGACGCAGACCACCATCAGGTCCAAAGCATCGGGGAAGGCGATCAACAGTCGGCGCATACGCGCCTGCTTGCGCTTGTCGACATAGATGGCCGGTACCAGCCAACCAGCAGCGACTGCCGCAAGCACCAATATAATTCCAATGCCCAGCGACATCTTGGGGATCAGCGGCATTGCCAGCAGGCTAAGGCCGACCAGTACCAGCGGCGCCAGCAGGCGCACAGCCCAGTAGATCTGTACCGCCGCAGGCGAGCGATAACCGGCATGGGTGAGCAGGGTGCGAGCGGCCGACTCCTGTCCCTCCTCGCCGGTATTGAAGCGCTGGCCCACCTGTTCCAGCATCAATTGCAGATTGCTCGGTGGCTCCTGGCCAACCGCCACGCCGCCATGCCCGCGCTTGATCAGGGTCAGGCGCCGCTGCAGCGGGTCGCGCAAGCCCAACACCAGCATTGCCAGGGTGACCACGGCCAATACCGCGCTCAAGCCAATTGCACTGACGAACAACAACCGCGCCAGCTCCTCGTTACCCACCACGCGATTGAGCAAACTCAGCAGATAGTCCATGACATATACCTCCTCTGCCTGTGCTTAAAACTGGATACGGATGATTTTACGAATCCAGAAAATTCCCAGCAGCATGGCGACAAAGGCCGCCATCACCATCTTCTGCCCGATAGGCTCCTTGAGCAGCAAAGGCAAATAGGTCGGGCTTGAGAGCACGATCGCCGCCGACAATACGAAAGGCACAGCCACCAATATCCAGCCGGACATGCGCCCTTCGGCCGACAAGGTCTTGACCTTGCGCTGAAAGCGAAAGCGCCCACGGATCAGGCTGCTCAAGCGCTCCAGCACCTCGGTCAGGTTGCCGCCGGTGTCGCGGTGGATCAGCACCGAGGTCACCAGCATCATCACCGTCATGCTCGGCATGCGCTCGAGCAGGCCGAGCATGGCCCGGCGCACGTCGTTGCCGTAATTGATATCGGCGAAGGTCAGGCCGAACTCATGGGCCACCGGCCCCTTGTGTTCCTCGGCCACCAGTTGCAGGGTCTCGTTGAACGGATGGCCGGCACGCAGGGCCCGGCACATCGCATCCAGGGCATCCGGCAAGTCTTCCTCGAACTGGGCGAAGCGCTTGCCGCGGTCGCTGGCGATTTTCAGTATCGGCAACCAGAACACTGCCAGGGCCGCCGGCAACGCCAGCCACCAGACCTGGGTGAAAAGCCACAGCGCGATGCCCGTCACCACGCCGAGAATCAGCCCGAGCAGCAACACCCGATAGGCGCGGTAGTCATGCCCGGACTGATCGATCATCTGCGCCAGGGCCTCCATGGCCGGTAGTTGCTCGAGGCGGGCCTCCAGCGGCGACAGGCGGCGCAAATATTTCTGCCGCAGCACCGTCTGCATATTCGGCAGGTTGCTGGCCTGCTCCAGCACATGCAGGCGGCCGCGGATGCGCTTGCGCACCTTGCCCGCCTCGCCGAACACCGGCACCACCAGGCCCTGGCTGAGCAGGAACACCGCGGTGAAGACCATGCCGAGGAATGCCAGGATAAATTCGCCGGGAATCTGGTTCATGATTGCCCCTCCATCCATTCAGGCCGGAACATAGTCAGCGGCAACTCGATACCGCGCTTGCTCATCACCTCACGGAAGGCCGGCACCATGCCGGTTGGCCGGTAATCGCCGAGCACCTCGCCATGCTCGCCCATGCCGCGGCGGACGAAGGCGAATATCTCGGTCATGGTGATGATCTCGCCCTCCATGCCATTGATCTCCTGCACGCTGATCAGACGGCGCTTGCCATCCTCCTGACGCTCGAGCTGGATCACCACATCGATGGCCGAAGCGATCTGCTGACGCAGGGCCTTGATCGGGAAGGTGGCGCCGGTCATCGACACCATGTTCTCGACCCTGCCCAGGGCATCGCGTGCGGTATTGGCGTGAATGGTGGTCAGCGAGCCGTCGTGGCCGGTGTTCATCGCGGTGAGCATGTCCAGCGCCTCGGCGCCACGCACCTCACCGATGACGATGCGATCCGGGCGCATGCGCAGGCTGTTACGCACCAGTTCGCGCTGGCTTACCTCGCCGCGGCCCTCGATGTTCGACGGCCGGGTTTCCAGGCGCACCACATGCGGCTGCTGCAGTTGCAGCTCGGCGGAGTCCTCGCAGGTGATGATGCGCTCATCCGGCTGAATATGGGCCGTCAAACAGTTGAGCAGCGTAGTCTTGCCCGAGCCGGTGCCGCCGGAAATGATCACGTTGCAGCGGACCTTGCCGATGATGGCGAGAACTCTCGCTCCCTCGTCGGTGATCGTGCCAAGTTGGATCAACTGTTTGAGGGTGAGCTTGTCCCTCTTGAACTTGCGGATGGTCAGAACCGGTCCGTCGATCGCCAGCGGTGGCGCGATGACGTTGACGCGGCTTCCGTCGGGCAACCGCGCGTCGCAGATCGGGCTGGCCTCGTCGACGCGACGGCCGACCTGGCTGACGATACGCTGACAAATATTCATCAGCTGCGAATTGTCGCGGAAACGGACTGCCGTCGGTAGGACCTTGCCGTCGACCTCGATATAGGTGGTCTCGGCGCCGTTGACCATGATGTCGGCGATCTCGTCGCGCGCCAGCAACGGCTCCAGCGGCCCGTAGCCGAGCACGTCGTTGCAGATGTCCTCAAGCAGCTCCTCCTGCTCGGCGATCGACATGACGACGTTCTTGAGCGAGACGATCTCATTGACGATGTCGCGGATTTCCTCGCGCGCATTCTCCATGTCGAGCTTGGCCAACTGCGCCAGATCGATGGTGTCGATCAGGGTCGAGAAGATCGTCGTCTTGATGTCGTAATATTCTTCGGACTTGCCGGTGCTGGCCGGTGCCTCCTCCTTGCTCGCCGTGGCGGGAGGCGGGGTGGCCGTGGCCTTTTTTGCGGCCGGCTTCCTGTTCCTGGGCGGCGGATCGGAAGCCTTCTGGCGTGCCTGCTCCTCCGCCGGCGCGCTGGCGGGCGGCTGCTCCGGCGCTGGACCCTGCGGCGGGCCGACCGTTTCAGGTGCTCCGCGTCTTCCGAACATATCCGCCTGGATCAGCTCTTCTTGCCGGTTTTGCCGGGCTTGCCGGTCAACTTGCCCATCAGAGGTGCCAGGATCGACGCGCGCTTGCGGCGCGCCTCAACCCGGCCCGTCAGCAATTTGGCAATCTCCGTGAATGCCTCGTTGGGCTTCGCGTTGGCTGCCATCTCCTGGATCATCTGGCCGTTATTGGCGGCGCTTCCGAACAACTGCGGATCGAAGCCGATCACCGCCGCAGGGCTTGCGTGCAAGGCCTCGGCGAAATCCTTGGGCGAGATTTCCGGCCGTTTCGGCATGCCGACCTTGTTGACCACGACATGCGGCGGCTTGTCGTTCGGCCGCCCCTGCTTGATCAGCTCGAACAGGTTCTTGGCATTGCGCAGATTGGCCAGATCCGGCTCCGCCGTTATCACGATCTCGTCTGCGGACATCAGAATGTTCTTGACCCATCCGCTCCACTGGTGCGGCAGGTCGAGAACGACCGTCGGCACGCCGGCGCGCACGATGTCGAGAATCCGGTCATAGGCGTTCGGATCGAGATCGTAGTCCCGGTTCAGATTGCCGGGTGCGGCGAACAGGCTGAGATTCTCGGTGCATTTGGTCAGCAGGCGCTCCAGCAACACATCGTCGAGCCGCTCGGGGGCGTAGACCGCGTCGGCCACGCTCATCGTCGGATCCTGATTGAAGTCGAGCGCCGCAGTGCCGAAGGGCAGGTCGAAATCGGCAATGATGGCGTCGGTGGCGAAGCCATTGGCGATCACCCACGCGGTATTGTGGGCGACAGTCGAAGAGCCGACACCGCCCTTGGCGCCGATGAAGGCGAGAATGCGCCCCAGCGGCTCGGCCTCGGGATCGGCGTACAAGCCCGCGACCGCCTGAATGACCTGCATCGGCGTGATCGGGGCCACGAGATATTCGCTGACCCCGCGGCTGATGAGCTCGCGATAGAGCAAGACGTCGTTGACGTGGCCAACGACCATGACCTTGGTGCCGGGATCGCATACATCGGCGAGCCGCGCGAGCTCCCCGATCATCGATTCCGCTCCGTCGGTCAGCTCCAGCAACAGCAGATTGGGCGTCGGCGCGGTCTCAAAATAAGTGATGGCTCCGTCGATCCCGGTGGTCTGAACGCCCACATGCGCGCGTGCCACCCGGCGATCCTTGGCCATTGTCTGAATCGCGTTGGCGACATCGCCGCTGGCGCAGAAGGCTTGAATCGAAATGCGTGGCAGCGTCGCAACAAAAGGCTCCGCCGCCTCGCCCGTCTCGGTGGACTCGATGTCCTCGACCTCGTATGCAACTTCACTCATTGTCCAACCGTGCTTGCTGTGCCGCTCTGTTCGTCTTCGGTCCGGGTCGCGGTCGACTCGCCCAGGATGTATTTCCCGCGAACGGTCTGGCGCCGCTCGGCGGACGCCGGATCCATGGCGCGCTGCGTTTCCAGATCGCGCGGATTGGAGACCATCGCGGCGAGATTGCGCTGGCTTGCGCAGCCATAGTTCGAATAGGGCTTGTTTTCGTAGTTGGCGGCGACATTCACGCTCCAATCGCCGCACTCGGCCGTCTGCGCGGTAACGCCGCTATAGGCGAGCACCACCGGCGGATGCGGCGAGCCGGTCCTGCGGCCGTTATAGGGATAATATTTGACCGAGCCCGCGGGCACCTCGGCATAGGTTGCCAGCGAACGGATCTCATCGACCACGCGCAGTGCGGCGACCTCGTTGCCGGTGCCGCTCGGCGTGCGCACGACCAGGGAGCCGCCGCCGCTCTTGCGGTAGGCGCGCATGAATGAGGCGATCTGAGCCCGCTGCCCTGCCGTCATGGCCTGGGAAGTCGGTGCCACCGGGACCTCCAGCGTCACCGGCTCCTCCCTGAGGACGATCGGATAGCGCTCCTCGACCGACAGTGCCGGCGGCTGATAGGCGACCGGCGACGGGTTCTGGCACGCCGTCAGGACCGTCGCCGCAACGAGACCGAAGGCCAAGCTTAGGCGCGCCGCTCTGTGGCGTGGCGCGCGGGGCGGTGCTGTCATGTTCATGCCCAACCTGTCCATAAGACGGATCCTTTGCTCACAGAGTCACTTGATGATGAAACCGTAGCGGCCTTGGTAGGTGCCGTCGGGCGCGCTGCCGCGAACACCGTAGAGCTCGTGCAGATGTCCCATCAAATTGGCGTTGCGGTCGGTCGCCGGCTTGAAGTTGTCGGTGGGCACCGCCAGATCGCGGCGGTTTGCCGGGTTGACGGTGTAAGGCGTCACGATCACCACCATCTCGGTCTCGTCGTTCTGGAAATCGCGGCTGCGGAACAGAGCCCCCAGAACCGGCATGTCCTTGGCGCCCGGAAGACCGCTGAGATTGTGCTTGGTGCTCTCCTGCAAGAGGCCGGCAATGACCAGCGAGCCGCCGCTGGGAAGCTCGATCGTGGTCTCGGCGCGGCGCACCTTGAGGCTGGGAATCGTCAAGGCCGTAGGCCCGACGCCGAGCAGGAAGGCATTCTCGTTGGAGGTCTCGCTGACCTCGGTCTTGACCCTCAGGCTGATCCGGCCCTCCGACAGGACCACCGGGGTAAACGCAAGAGCGACGCCGAACTGTTTGAACTCGATCTTGACTTCGCCATTGTCGCTGGCGACCGGGACCGGGAACTCGCCGCCGGCCAGGAAACTTGCCGATTCGCCGGAGATGGCGGCCAGAGTCGGCTCGGCAAGCGTCCTCAGCACGCCGTTCTCCTCCATCATCCGGATGATGCCGCTGATGGTCGTGTCGTTGCGGGTATAGGTCGCCTTCGCCGAGGTGGAAGAAAGCGCCTGGCCTGCGATGCTGAACGGATTGTCGGTAATCAGCCGGAATGCGGTTTCGCCGGCGGAGTTGATCGCGGCATCGAAATCGACCCCGAGTTGCTTGGCGGCATTGCGTTGAATCTCGCCGACGGTCACCTTGAGATAGACCTGATCGCTGCCCTCGACGCTGATCATATTGAGGACCTTCTCCGGATCGCCGGCGAACCGGCCGGCAATGTCGGCGGCGCGGCCGGCGTCGGCCGGGCTCGGCGCGGTGCCGCTGAGAACGACGTTTTCGTTGATCGCGTCGACGCTGATATTGGCGTCCGGGATGAGCTTGCGGAACATGGCGTTGAGAGCGGCCACATCCTGCTCGACAATGAGGTCCAGGGCGACGATTTGCCCCCCCGCCTCGTCGAAGAAGAAGATATTGGTCTGGCCGACCTCCATGCCGATGACATAGGCGCGCCGCGGCGTGCGCATGACGGCGTCGGCCTTTTTCGGGTTCGACACCAGCACATCCTTGGCAGGGCGCGGCAGGTCGATCACCAGAGACTTGTTCAGACCCAGGCGGACGAGCTGCGGACCGGCGGCCTCGTTGGCGGCGGCGGCGGGAATTTCCAGATAGCGGGTGCCGGAATCAGCGGCGCTGGCGCTGGCGCAGAACCACGGACCGAAGGCCAAGGCTAGCAGCACCAGGAGGATTAGGGTCGCCCCTTGCGCGGCTCTCGCCCGATTTTCGCCCCGCATACCGATGTAAGGCCTCTCGCGGAACATAGTTCTCCATCCCCCTTGGTAACAAATCAACGCGAGGTGGTGACTTGCGTGGCCACTCCGAACTTGACGACCTTGACGCTGCCGCTGCCACGATACTGTTTGTCGTCATTCCCCTCGCCGGAGTCGGCCAGGCTGCGCAAAGCCAACGATACCACGCCGCGCCGTTCGCCCAAGGCCAAAAGCTCGGCCTGTTGAGGGGCAAGCTCGAGTGTTGCCGTTTTGCCGACAACAACCTGCCGCCCATCCTCCTCGGCGACGGTCTGGTCAATGGCCAGGACCCGCACATTGGTGAGGATCATTTCGCTGCTGTATTTTGCGCCGCCCTCGCCCCCACTCTGCGCCTGTTCATTGGTCAGTATAACGTCGACGCGGTCATTGGGGAGAATGAATCCGCCGGCGCCGGTTTCCGGCGATATCCGAATGCTGATCGCACGCATTCCGGAGTCCAGGATCGCCGACATGAAGCCGCCCTGATCGGACCGAACCAGCTTGGCGAAGCTGATCGGCTCTCCTTGCGTGACCGGAGCACGCGCGATCATTCCGACGGTCTCCTGCATGGCATCGGGCTTCTTGACATCGGTGATGAATTGTTCCGCAAGCGCATCGGACGGCCAGGTCTGCCAGCGGACGTCCCCGGCTTTCACGCGGTTGCCCAGGTTGAGGTCGCGCGCGGCGACCAGCACCTGTTGCGTACTCATATCCGGCCCGATCCCGGGAGCTTCCGCCAACTGCCCGTTGGGCAATATCGAATTGGTCAGCATCGCGGCTGCGCCGGCGGCGCCGAGTGCAACAGCCAAGACAGCGATACGTGCAACTTTCATGACGCCCATCCTCGATCGTCAACACCACGGGTCACTTCGGTTCGGCCTAGTATGAACAGCCAATTGTCAATCCATGGTTAATGGTCAGTATCCAGTTGTAGATTTCGGCTTCTCGGGCTGGCGACCGGACCTTTTTCCGATCCAGATCGATGCGTTTAAGGGCGGAATATCAGCGCGTCGCTGGCAGGCGCGGCGCGAGCGGCACTGCCCAGCCGGCCACTTGAATCGACTTGGCTGGCGAGCGCTCTAGAGCGGTTTCCGACCATATGGGATCAATTTGATGGGTCAAATCGGTTCATCCGGCAAGGCGCGGCGCGACGCGCGATGTGGGGCATCTCGCGAGCGACGCAACACAGCCGGTGGGCCGATTTGGCCCACCGAAGGCCGGGTTCTTTTGCGCCATGGCGTCGTTGCATGTCTCCTGAGATGCACCACATCGCAGATCGACATGCGCCTAGCCACGGCGCAAAATCATCC
>NZ_JAUYGL010000156.1 GCF_030689745.1 Devosia sp. | reverse complement strand
CGCGCGCACCGCCTTGATGGTCAGCAGATCGGCATCGCCAGGCCCCGCGCCCACCAGCGTCACCCGTCCGGGGGCCGGGGTCCTGCCAGCGCTGGTAATTCTCGCGTCGGCAGCGGTCGGGCCAGCATCACCAAAGGCCCGTTCGGCGAGCTTTTCCCAGAACGCCCGGCGCTGCGGACCTGCGTCGAGCTGCGTCATGACGGCGCCGCGCACGTCCTGCGCCAGCCTGGCCCAGGCACTCAGCGTATGCGGAAGCAATGTTTCGATCCGCCGGCGCACCGCTTGCCCCAGAATGGGCGCCGCGCCCGCCGTGGAAACCCCGATCACCACCGGTGAGCGATTGACGATGGCGCCAAACTGGAACTGGCAGAAGGCCGGGCGGTCGATGACATTGTAGGGTACGCCTTCATGCCGCGCGGCGTCGACAAAGGCGGCCGCCTCGTCGTCATCTTCGATGTCGGCAACGGCAAGCGCAGCGCCGGACAGGTCCGAGGGCGCCCAGTGGCAGTCAACCAGGCTGATGCTGCCGGCGGCGGTGCCACTTTCGGCCAGTGCGATAAGCTCCTGGCACCATGTCTCGACGGGGGCCAGCACCTGCACATGCGCGCCGGCAGCGGCCAGCAGCCCGATTTTCCAGGTGGCGGGCTCCGAGCCGCCAATGGCAATCACCCGCTTGTCGATCAGATCGAAGAACACCGGCAAAACAGCCAGTGGCGCAATGCGTGCTTTATTCGGCTGCGGCGAGACAATGCGCATCGATAATCCCCCTGATTTCTGCGCGGCAGGAGCCGCAATTGGTGCCGGCCCTGGTGCAGGCGCCGACGGCTTCGACGGTGACGCAGCCCTGGTCGGTCACGGCAGCGGCAATGGTGTTGGCGCCCACCGAGAAGCAGGAGCAGACAATGGCGCCAACGTCGGGCATGTCGGCGCCTGGTCGACCGGCCAGCACGGTTGAGGCGGTGAGCGCATCGGCACTGAGCAGGCTGACCGCCCATTGCCGTGACACCAGCACCGGATCGGGCGCGGCATAGAGGGCCACGACAAGGCGACCCTCCTGCAGCACGGCAAAACTGCTGCGGCCAGAGCGGGCGTCGCTCATGGTTTCGATCTGGGCGTCGTCCGGCAGCGCAAAGGCGCTGCGCAGCCAGGCGCCCCAGTCTGACGGTTGTTCCCGCCAGGCCACTTCGCCGCGCAGACCGCCAATGGCCGCTGCGATCGCCCAGTATTCCATGTCGAGAATTGGCCGATGGGTGGCGACGAAGAAGCCATAGAGCGTGGTGTGCAGGGGTTCGGCATGCACTTCGGCCATCTTGAGCGCCGGTTGCCCGGAGACCGGATCGACCTTGGCAGCAACCAACGCATCAATGCGACCATTGGAGGCGAACTGGTCGGTCCAGTGCATCGGCACAAACAGATGCCCACGCCGTTGCCGATCGGTGACCAGAGCGCGGACAATTGCACGGCCGTGTCGGTTGGAGAGCCGTACCAAGGTGGCCCGATGAATATTGAGCCGCGCCGCGTCGGTCGGGTGAATTTCCACGAACGGCTCCGCATAGTGGGCCGACAGGCGTGCGGTTTTGCCCGTGCGGGTCATGGTGTGCCAATGGTCGCGCACCCGCCCGGTATTGAGGATGAAACGGCCCGGCGGCGGCGCAAAGGGCGGCGGCGGCAGCACCGGGACAAAGCGCGCCTTCCCGTCGGGGGTAAAGAACTGGCCATCGCCAAACATCCGGGCGCGCGGCTTGCGTCGCACTGGCCATTGGGTCGGTGGCAGGTTGGCGTAATCGGCGTCGAGCAGACCGGACAGGTCGAGGTCGCGACTGCTGTCGTTTTCAAAGGCCGTCAGCGCGGCGTGTTCGGCAAAGATTTCGGCTGGGTTGGCGTAGCTGAAGGCATCGACGAAACCCATGCGCTGGGCGACTTCCTTGATGATCCACCAGTCGGGACGCGCTTGGCCGGGCAGCGTCAGAAACGGCCGCTGGCGCGAAATGCGGCGTTCCGAATTGGTGACCGTGCCATCCTTTTCGCCCCAGCCGGCCGCCGGCAGGCGGACATGGGCGGTTACGCCGGTATCGGTGCTCCCGGTCATGTCCGAGACCACCACAAAGGGGCAGACGGCGAGGGCGGCCCGCACCATATCGGCCTCAGGCATGGAATCGACCGGATTGGTCGCCATGATCCACACCGCCTTGATCTCGCCCCGACCCATGGCGGCAAACAGGTCAACGGCCTTCAGGCCCGGCTCGGTCGCGATACTGTCACTGCCCCAAAACCGCCCGACCCGCTCAATGGCGTCCGGGGTAAAATCCATATGGGCCGCCAGCGTATTGGCCAGTCCGCCCACTTCACGCCCACCCATGGCATTGGGCTGGCCGGTAACCGAGAACGGCCCCATGCCGGGCCGGCCGATCCGGCCCGTCAGCAAATGGCAGTTGATGATGGCATTGACCTTGTCGGTACCGGATGCCGATTGATTGACGCCCTGCGAATAAACGGTGACGGCCTTTTCGGTACGCGCGAACCAGTCGTAGAACAGGGCAATGGCTTTCTCGGCCAGGCCGGTGACGGCGGCCACGCGCGCCAGGTCCCAGTCTTCGGCAATCAGCAACGCGGCATCCACGCCGCTGGTGTGATCGATAACAAAGTCGGGCGCCGTGATGCCGGCATTGGCGAGATGGGCCAGGAGGCCGACAAACAGCGCGCTGTCACCATCGGACTGCACGGCCAGGTGCAAATCGGCGATGTCGGCGCTGACCGTGCGGCGCGGATCGATCAGCACGACCCGCATGTCGGGCCGCTCGGCCTTGGCCTTGACGATCCGCTGATACAGCACCGGATGGCACCAGCCCAGATTGGAGCCCACCAGCACGACCAGATCGGCCAGTTCAAGATCTTCGTAGTTGCCCGGCACGGTATCAGAACCAAAAGCCCGCTTGTGGCCGGCCACCGAAGAGGCCATGCAGAGCCGTGAATTGGTGTCCATATTGCCCGAGCCGATGAACCCCTTCATCAGCTTGTTGGCCACGTAATAATCCTCGGTCAGCAGCTGGCCGGAGCCAAAAAACGCCACTGAATTGGGTCCAAACGCGTTGATTGTCCGCTTGAAGGTGTTGGCAACGCGCTCGAGCGCGACGTCCCAAGTGACTCTGGCGCCATCACTTTCCGGGTAGAGCAGCCGCCCCTCCAGCCCCAGCGTCTCGCCCAGCGCCGACCCTTTGGAACACAACCGGCCAAGATTGGCCGGATGCTCAGGGTCGCCGGCAATCGCCACACTGCCATCGGGCTGCGGTGTCGCCAGCACCCCGCAACCGACCCCGCAATAGGGGCAGGTGGTGCGCGTCGTGGTGTTGGCAACCGGAAGGGTCATTGCTACGCCGCCGAACTGGGCAGTTGGCCCACGGCGCTGCGCTGCGCCCGCTTGTTGCGAATGCGATCAAGGCTTGCCTGATCGGGGTTGGCGCCACCTTCATAGGCTTCCAGGAAACCCAGCAGCTCTTCGCGATAGGCGTAGTAATCCTGGTGGGCGAGCAGAGCCTTGCGGGAACGGGGACGGGGCAGGTCCACCTCCATCACATTGCCGATGCGGGCATTGGGGCCGTTGGACATCATCACCACGCGGTCCGCGAGCAGGATGGCCTCGTCGACGTCATGGGTGACGCAGATGGCGGTGACCTTGGTCTTGGCCCAGACCTCCATCAATACATCCTGCAGCTCCCAGCGGGTGATGCTGTCGAGCATGCCAAAGGGTTCATCGAGCAGCAGTAGCTTGGGCGACAGCGCAAAGGCGCGGGCAATACCGACCCGCTGCTTCATGCCATTGGACAGCTCGCTCGCCTGCCGATGCATGGCGTTGCCCAGCCCGACCCGGTTGAGATAATACTCCACCACATCACGCCGCTCGGCGCTGCTGGCATTGGGATAGACCCGGTCGACACCCAGCGCCACATTCTCCCGCGCCGTCAGCCACGGCATCAGCGAGGGGGCCTGAAACACCACCGCTCGGTCCGGGCCGGCGCCAACCACTTCGCAATTGTCCAGCACGATGCCGCCCGAGGAGATCGGGTTGAGACCTGCGACCATGGACAGCACAGTGGATTTGCCACAGCCCGAATGGCCGATCAGGGTAACGAACTCACCCTTCTTCATCTTGAAGTCGAAACCATCGACCACTGTCAGGGGGCCTTTGGGCGTTGGATAGACCTTGGATACCCGGGAGAACTCGACATAGCCGGCTGCCGTCGGTGAAGCGGCGGCCTTTGCATAGGCGGCAGGGAGCTTCTGCGACTTGTCGCGACTGATCGGCACCACATTGGGCAGGGCGACGTCGCGCTCACCCATCGCATTGCGTCCGGCACCTACATCCATCAGATATTCGGTGATCTTGCGCCGCAACGCGATGAAGCGGTCGTCGCCGTTCAGTGCGGCCCGTTCGCGCGGTCGCTCGATGCCGACCACGAATTCGGGTCCCAGTGTCGCTCCCGGCCCCGGCGTCAGCGGGATCACCCGGTCGGCCAGCAGGATCGCCTCATCAACGTCATTGGTGATCAGAATGATGGTCTTCTTCTCGGCTTCCGAGATCAGCGCGAACTCGTCCTGCAGTTTGGAGCGGGTCAATGCGTCAAGCGCCGATAGCGGCTCGTCCAGCAACAGGATTTCCGGCCGCATCGCCAGGGCCCGCGCCACCGCAACCCGCTGGCGCATTCCCCCCGACAATTCGGCTGGCCGGCGATCAACGGCGTGGGCCAGGCCAACCATGCCGATATAGTGGGTGCGCAGCGCGAGCCGCTCGGCCCGGCTCATCGACTTGTGCACTGCATTGATGGCCAGATCGACATTGCCGCCGACCGTCAGCCAGGGCATCAGCGAATAGGACTGGAACACGACGCCGCGTTCCGGCCCCGGGCCGCTGATCTCCCGATTGCGGAGAATGATCCCCCCACGATCGGGCTCGACCAGCCCCGCCAGCAGGGAAATCAACGTGGTCTTGCCGGCACCCGAAAAGCCAAGAATGGCGACAAACTCGCCTTCTTCAACGCTCAGATTGATGCCCGAGAGGACGTCCGCGCGCTTGGCGCCGTCGCCGTAATGCTTGCAGACATCGGACAGTTGGAGAATGACGGACATTGGCGCCTCCTAGCGGTTGGACGAGAAGGTGAAGGCGGTTTGCAGGGTGAACATCACCCGATCAAGCATGAAGCCGATAATGCCGATGGTGAGCACGGCCACGATGATGCGGGCCAGCGAGTTGGACGAACCGTTCTGGAATTCGTCCCAGACGAATTTCCCCAGGCCGGGGTTCTGCGCCAGCATCTCTGCGGCAATCAACACCATCCAGCCCACCCCCAGCGACAGGCGCAATCCGGTGAAGATCAGTGGCATGGCCGAGGGCAGCACCAGCTTGGAGATGGTGGTAAAGGTCGATAGCTGCAGCACCTTGCCGACATTGACCAGATCCTTGTCGATCGAGGCGACACCCAATGCGGTGTTGATCAGGGTTGGCCAAAGTGAGCACAGTGTGACGGTGACCGCCGAGATGATCAGCGCCTTGGGGAAGGCCCCGTTGGCGTCCACATAAACCGCCGAAACGATCATGGTGACGATGGGCAGCCAGGCCAGTGGCGACACTGGTTTGAACAACTGCACCAGCGGGTTGAGTGCGCCATTGAACGGTCGGCTGAGCCCCGACGCAATGCCCAACGGCACAGCGATAATCGTGGCGATCACGAAACCCAGACCTACGGTTTTCAAGGATGTAACAATCTGGTCGATATAGGTCGGCTTGCCGGTGAAGCTGCGTGATTTGACATCGTCGGATTTGCCGTCGGTCACCAGCTTGGCGTTGCGCGCATCCTGTCGCTCGTAAAAGGCAGTTTCCTTCGCCCGTTCGTCGACATGGTCCTGCCACAGCGCGCCCGCCTGTTCCCACACCTGCACCGGGCCGGGAATGGCGCCCAGTGAGGTCTGCACCTGCGGTGCAAGTGCCGCCCACGCCATGCCGAAGATCACCAGACCCATCAGCGGAAACACCAGGCTGTCGCGCAACTCTCCCAGCTGTTCGCGGGGATTGTCGCCCGCCGCGATCTTCAGCAACGGCGTCAGCCAACCCAGCCCGAGCGCGCTGAGCCAGGCTCCGGCCCGGTTGATGCCGGCAAACAGCTTCTGGCGGCGTTCGGCCGAACCTGCCTTGAGGGAAACGTCACTGGCGATACTCATGAGTGTGATCCTGTTTTCGACGCGATGCGGGGGTCGGACCGCAGGGCCCGACCGTGCTTCTCGGGACTACTTCGACGCCGCCGTCTCGCCGGTCTTCAGACCGATCGGCAGACTGTCGATATAGGCGTTGGGGGTGCGGCCATCGTAGGCAATGCCGTCGATAAATTCGGCCGTGGCAGCGCGATAGCCATCGCTGTCCCAGGGGATGTCGCTCTCGGCGATCATGCCTTCGTCAACCAGCATGCGGGCGGCTTGCAGATAGATGTCAGGGCGATAGACGGACGTGGCGATCTCGGCATACCAGTCGTCAGGCTTGTCTTCAGCGATCTGGCCCCAACGCCGCATCTGCGTCAGGTACCAGATGGCGTCCGAATAATAGGGATAGGTCGCAAAATAGCGGTAGAACACGTTGAAGTCGGGCACGTCGCGCTTGTCGCCGGCTTCATATTCGAACGTGCCGGTCATCGAATTGGCGATGACTTCGGCATCGGCGCCGACATATTCCGAGCGCGACAGGATATCGACCGCTTCCAGACGATTGGCGTTGTCGTTCTCGTCCAGCCACTGTGCCGCGCGGATCAGCGCCTTGGTGATGGCCAGCGTGGTATTGGGGTTGGCCTCGACAAACTCGGCCGTCAGCCCGAAAACTTTCTCGGGATTGTTCTTCCAGATTTCATAGTCGGTGATGACCGGAACGCCGATCTGCTTGAACACCGCAGCCTGGTTCCACGGCTCGCCCACGGCATAGCCATCAATGGTACCTGCCTCCATGGTGGAGGGCATTTGGGGCGGCGGCGTCACCGACAGATAGGCCTTGGCGCCGATTTGCCCGGATACATCGTCAGGCGAATAAAAGCCCGGATTGATGCCACCGGCGGCGAGCCAGTAGCGCAGCTCGTAATTGTGGGTGGAGACCGGGAACACCATGCCCATATTGAAGGGGCGGCCCTCATCGGCGAAGCTGTCAATGACCGGCAGCAGCGCCGCTGCGCTGATTGGATGCTGCGGCCGGCCATCGGCATCCATCGCCAGATTGGGCTTCATCATCTCCCACACGACATTGGATACCGTAATGGCATTGCCATTGAGATCCATCGAGAAGGGCGTGACGATATGGGCTTTGGTGCCGTAGCCAATGGTTGCGGCCAGCGGCTGACCTGCCAGCATGTGGGCGCCGTCCAGCGATCCGGTGATGACGCCGTCCAGCAGGACCTTCCAATTGGCCTGGGGCTCAAGGGTTACATAGAGTCCTTCATCCTCGAAATAGCCCTTCTCATAGGCTATCGCCAAAGGAGCCATGTCGGTCAGTTTGATGAAGCCGAATTTCAGCTCATCTTTTTCCACGTCGAGCATTTCCGCATGCACGCTCACTGGCAAAATCAGCCATGCCACAAGCATTCCGGTAGCAAGACTGCGGAAGGCTGGCAGCCTGCAGCGTGAGAAAAGCGGTCTGGTCGTTGTCGTCGTCATTGAATTCTCCATCTGCACCGACCGGAAAACAAAAAAGCTGCCAACTGGATGACGCGAGGGTCGGAGGACCACATGCGAAAACCGGTTGGCAGCTTTGCCTGGTGACGCCCAGCTCTGGACGTCGATCAAAGGAGCGTCTTGGGAGGAGCGCCTTGTGCAGACTTCATTGCAGGAAGTGTGCCAAGTTCAATTGGCGCTATTTTGTCGTTTTCTGTCAGTGCTTTGAGCCGCAAGTCTGAATCTCTTCCGAAAAATCAGAAAGCCCGGTGTGGCTCAAAACAACGCCACTTTGAGCAATTTTTGATCAGACGAAGTATGTGCCTAATTCTTGTTAGATCAGTTTGGGGTTTGATCGGTGATGTAGCGTTCAAGCGCTGCCGGGTCGAAACTCTGACCGTCGAAAAATCGGTCTGCTCCCATAACCAGCGGACCGGCCGTGCCCGCGATCTCGTAGGTAGTGGCATGCGTGCCGTCGGTTTTGCTGTCCAGGATCGGCACATTCGCGCCCAGCGGCGCCAACGCTGCGCGATAGAGGTCGGGTCGGAAACAGGCCGCAGCGATCGCCGCATCGCTGGCGCGATAGGCCACCTCGCCCCAACGCACCATCTGCGAATAATACCACAACGCATGGCTCTTCCATGGAAAGTTGGCAGCGCTGGCGTGGGCAATGAAAAAATCGGGCACGTGCTGGATTTCACCGGCGCCGATATCAAACTGACCGCTAAGTGCGCGCGCCACAATTTCCGGGCTGGCGTCCAGATATGCCGCCCCCGCCATGATCTGTGCTGTCTCGACAAGATTGGCCGGGTCCGCGCACCACTGCCCGGTGCGATAACTGGCGCGGATGATCGACGCCACCAGCTCGGGGTTTTGCTCGGCCCAACTTGCTCGCATGCCAATCACCTTGTCGGGACTGGATTGCCAGATGGCGGCCTTGGTGGTCACCATATGGGCGCCTTTGCTGGCTACGCCGATACTGTTCCACGGTTCGCCCACACAATAGCCGTCAAGGCCTCCGCCGCCCAGCGCATCGGGCAGCAGGGAAGGCGGCAGCACCACAATCTCGATGTCGCGGTCGGGCCGAATGCCGCTCGCCGCGAGCCAGTAGCGCAATTCGTAATTGTGCGACGAGGTCTGATGCACCACGCCAAAACGCAGCTTCCGCTGGGAAGACGCCACAACCCTGGCAAGGGCCGCGCCGGATGGGCCGGCCGCCAGATCCTGCGGCGCGCCATGATCGGCCATCGCCGTCCAAAGTTCCGTGCTCACCGTGATAGCGTTGTTTCCCAGTCCGCACACCACCGGTGCGATCATCTCGGTAGCAAGCGGCGTCAGGTTCAGGCTGGCTGCCAGCGGCATCGGAGCGAGCATTTGCGCAACATCGAAGTGCCCCAATGCCGCTCGATCGCGGATATTTGCCCAACTGGTTTCGCGCACCAGGGTCAAGTCCAGCCCTTCGGCCTCGGCGAAGCCTTTTTCCCGGGCCAGCACCAGCAGCACGCTATCGAGCAAGGGCAGAAAACCAGCGGTCAAATGGGTCGTGGACATGTGCATTCCTATGGGCCGAGCAGATCAGCGGCGGTGACAAGACTTTGGGCGATGTCGACCATCCTTCGGTTCTGGTTCATGGCAGTTGAGCGGAGCAGGGTGTAAGCGTCGGCCTCGCTTAGGCCGCGCGTTTTGATCAGAATCGCCTTGGCCTGGTCGATGATCTTGCGGTCTTCCAACTCGCTGCGCGCCTGCGCCAGTTCTCGCGTTAGCGTGGCAAAGGCATGAAAACGCGAAATCGCCACGTCAAGAATGGGTTTGATGCGCTCTTTTTTCAGGCCGTCCACGACATAGGCCGAGACCCCGGCCGCGACGGCCTTGTCAATCATGGTGCCATCAGAGCGGTCCACGAACATCACGATGGGGCGCTGAACAGCCCGTGATAGCGAAAAGAAATGCTCCAGTGTGTCGCGCTTGGGATTTTCCAGATCAATGACGATGACATCGGGCGACATGTTCGTGATGGTCCGCGCCACGTCGTTGACATCGTGCATGACTGCTACGCGGCCATGTCCAGCCTCACGCAAACCGTCCTCGATGATCGAGGCGCGAAGGTGGTTTTCATCGATGATCAGGATGGAGAGGTCGGGATTGGGCATCGGAAACAGTTACGTCGATGCTCATTAAAACTACAAGTGCAGTTTTTGCACATTTACTATGCAAATGTGGATTCGATTGGTCGCGATCAGCCTCGCGCCACAAATACTGTCGCGATTGGACCAGGATGAACGGATACTGAACGGCTGTCTCAGGGCCGGTTCAAGGCCGGCGGCGCATTCTCTCACTCAAGCCAGGCAACGCTCTTGAGGGAGAGACTGAAATGAACAAGCAGCAGGAAAAAGTCGTCATCGCCGCCTTGTGCGGTCTGCTCATCACTGCCGCTGGCGCTTTGGCCGTTCAGCCGGCCATGGCTGCCGGCTACGGCGTGGACCATCTGGCCGCCGTCACTGGCGTTGCCGAGTGGGACCAGCTCAATGTCCGCAAATGGCCTGCCAGCTACTCTCAGAAAACCGGCGCCGTCGCACCCGGCACTGCGGTCTGGGTCGAGCGCTGCATCAGTTTTGAGGCTGGATCGGATTGGTGCCTCGTTGAACGCAATGTCACCAGGGGCTGGGTCAATTCGAAGTTTCTGACCCTGATTTACGACACCGATATCTAGGCGCCGGACGCCATTCCATGTCGTGCCGACCTCCACGCCGTCCCATGCAATATTGACTTTTCCGATCCCGCGCTGTTCTGAAGGCAGCCTGGACCGGAGTTTTTTGATGGATGCCAATCCTATTCTCGCCGAAACCACGCGTGGCAACTGGGTCGAGAACCGGCATCGCGGCGCCTATGTAGTAATCGATGCGGATGGGCGGATCATTGCCTCGGCTGGAGATATCGAGCGGCCGGTATTTCCGCGTTCCGCCATCAAGTCGATACAGGCCCTGGCCATCTTCGCCCGCCACGCCGACGAGCAGTTTCACCATAGTGCTGAAGAGCTGGCGCTGGCCTGCGCCTCGCACACTGGCGAAGACCGCCATGTGAGCGTGGCGTCGGGACTATTGAGCCGCCTTGGCCTGTCTGAAGCCGATCTCGAGTGCGGCGCCCATCAGCCAATTGACGCTGCGGCGCGCGCCACGCTGCGGGCGCAGGGCGCCAAGCCGTCCAATCTGCACAATGCCTGTTCGGGCAAGCATGCGGGCATGCTCAGCGTTGCTCGGGCAATGGGGGTGCCGACGGCAGGTTATGCCGGGCGCGAGCATGCGGTGCAGCAACAGGTGCGGGCGGTGATCGAGGCTGTCATCGGTGAGCCCGTGAATGAAGCCAAATGCGGCACTGATGGCTGTTCCATTCCCACATATGCCGCCCCGCTCCGTGCCTTTGCCCAGGGATTTGCTCGCATGGCCACTGGGCACGGCCTGTCTGCCGAATTGGCCACTGCCGCCACGCGCTTGTTCGATGCTGCCACAACCCATCCTCATCTGGTGGCCGGCACGGGCCGCCCCGATACCCTGATCATGGCGGCCTTCAACGGTCGGGTGATGCAGAAATATGGGGCCGATGGCGTGCAATGTGGTGCCATCCGCGACAAGGGCTGGGGCTACGCCCTGAAATGCGACGATGGCAGCATCCCCGCGTCACTGGCCATGATAGCCAGCCTGCTGCTTGAGTTCGCAGAACCCGATGCCGGCCAGCGCGCCGTGCTGGAGGGTTTTGCCCACCAACCCATCAAAAGCGTGCGCGGCGATCGCGTGGGTGAAATGCGGGCAGTGGTTCGCTAGTGAGCGTCAACTGAGGTTGGCAAGCGGCAGCCTGTTCGAGTGGGGACTGCTGGGCCGTAGTCTGCTCCGGACCAGGATCGCTCGCCAAGGACGTCGACGCGGCAGGAGCGGCGCCACGCCGCCATGGTCATTGGAAAACCGAGTTACGAGTTGTCCCATGCGCGTACGGACGGCTATAAGAACGCAACTTTCAAGGATGGTTGCCAATGCTCGTTGACGACAAGATCTTTCTGGGCACCAGCACGCAGCCGGAATACCTTACCCTGAAGTATGGCAACCGGCACGGCCTGGTCACCGGCGCAACCGGCACGGGCAAGACCGTGACGCTGCAGGTGATGGCCGAGGGATTTTCTGCCGCTGGCGTGCCGGTCTTTGCCGCCGATATCAAGGGTGACCTGTCGGGCGTCGCCAAGATGGGCAATGCACAGGGTTGGCAGACCCAGCGCGCCCAGGAAATCGGCTTCACCGACTTCAAGGACGACATCTTCCCGGTGATGTTCTGGGACCTGTTCGGGCGGCAGGGCCATCCCATCCGCACCACCATTTCGGAAATGGGCGCTTTGCTGCTCAGCCGTATGCTCGAGCTAAACGACACCCAAGAAGGCGTGCTCAATATCGCTTTCAAGCTGGCCGATGACGAAGGTCTGTTGCTACTTGATCTCAAGGACTTGCGGGCCCTTTTGATCAATGTTCAGGAGCGCGCCAAGGAGATCACGACCCAATACGGCAATGTCTCGACCGCCTCGATTGGCGCCATCCAGCGCGCGCTGCTGGTGCTCGAACAGCAAGGTGGCGAGAACTTTTTCGGCGAGCGGGCGCTGGCTATTGCCGATATGCTGCGGACCGACCGCGACGGGCGCGGCTTTATTTCCATTCTGGCCGCCGACGAGCTGATGCGTTCGCCGCGGCTCTACTCCACCTTCCTGCTCTGGATGCTGAGCGAGTTGTTCGAGGAACTGCCCGAAATCGGCGATGTCGACAAACCCAGGCTGGTGTTCTTTTTCGATGAAGCCCATCTGCTGTTTGACGATGCGCCCAAGGTACTGATCGACAAGGTCGAGCAGGTGGTGCGGCTGGTACGTTCCAAGGGCGTCGGCGTCTACTTCGTCACCCAGAACCCGGTCGACATTCCTGATTCGGTACTGGCCCAGCTCGCCAATCGGGTGCAGCATGCGCTGCGCGCCTATACCCCGCGCGAGCAGAAGGCGGTGCGCGTCGCTGCCGAGACCTTCCGCCCCAACCCAGCCTTTTCCACGGAAGATGCCATCACCCAGCTGGGGATTGGTGAGGCGCTGGTCTCAGTGCTGGAGTCCAAGGGCGTACCCTCAATGGTCGGCCGCACCATGATCCGACCGCCCTCGGCCCAGGTCGGGCCCATCCTGCCGCAAGAGCGGGCGGCCATCATAGCGGCTTCGCCGGTGGCCGGGTTGTACGATACGGCTATCGATCGCGACTCGGCCTTTGAGGTGCTGGCCCGCTCGGCCCGCGACAAGCAATTGGCCGAAGAGCGCCAGCAGCTGGAAGAGCAGGAACGCAAGAGCGCCGAGCGCACCTATCAGGAGGCGCAACCCGCACGGCGCTCCACCCGGCAGACGCCGGCCGAAGCCGCGATGAATTCGCTGGCCCGCACGGTCGCCAACCGACTGGGGAACGCGCTGGTTCGCGGTATCCTCGGCAGCTTGAAGCGCGGACGGTGACCAGTATGGAGCCCACCAAAAACGGACCTATCCTCGCAGTCTTCGCGTCCAGCAAGGGACCAGGCGACCCCGAGCGCGCCTCGTTGATGAGTCAGACCGGCACCTATTTCGCCAAACGCAGGGCGCAACTGGTCTGCCTGGTAGAAGGCAACAGCATCCCAATTCCGTTGATTACCGCAGCACGGGCGGCCGGCGGGTCCGTGCAGATCGTGGCTGATACCAGTTTCGTGTTGCCGCCAGCGCTGAAGGGCGTGACCGTCGAAGCGCAGGAGGACCAGGCGGCCCGCTTCGAGCGGGTCTCTGCCCTGGCTGACGGACTGGTGGCGCTGCCCGGCTCGCTCTGGTCGGCCACCGAATTGTTCGGGGTCTGGTCGACCGGCAAGACCAAGGGGCGGAACCTGCCCGTGGTCATGCTCAATCGCCACCGCGCCTTTGAAGTCATGCGCGGCTATGCGGCGGACGTGCTGTCGCCGGGATTGCCGGGCCATGAGCGGGCGATCCAATTTGCCGACAATATAGAAGATCTGTGGAGCCGGATCAGCCGGTTGGTCAGCGAAGCCCGCTAGGGAGGCCCAACGCTACAGCCCGGGATGCAGCGGTTTGCGGCGGTCGGGAAACAGCGACACCACATTGTCGGTCACGCGGCGCGACGGCGCCGGCGTCGGGATCGGGGCGAAGATGCGATTGCGCCGCTCGGGCCCGCGATAGCCGCCCAGGGTTCCCACCACGCTGCGGGTGCGAAGCCGGATCTGGATACGCTGCAGCAAGTAGCGCGGCGACATCGGCTTGATCAGCACCTCATCGATGCCCGCGCTGATCGCCTGGGCACGCATGGGTGGCGTGATATTGCGGGTGAGGGCAATCACCGGCACATCCTGGCTGAGCAGTTCGCCATTGAGCCTGATGCTCTCGACCATCTCATGAGCGGGGCGCTCTTCACGGTCGAAATCGCACACCAGCATATCGATGGGAGCGAGGCGCATATAGGCGATGAGTTCGAGTTCGGTCTCGAAAATGCGGACCTTGAGACGGGAGTCACCAGCAACCACCATCGCCAACAAGGACGATAGCGCCGGGCTTGCCGCGATAATGGCAACGACCTTGGCGGATTGTGTCACAAGACCCCCTCAAATAGTAAACAAAGCGTTACCACGCTCTGTCGAGCGGTTGAAGGGGGGCGCAGCACATTGCTGTAAATCGACGGGGAAAAACTCGGATCAAGCCAGCAAAAAACCCGCCAGCGCGGGGCGCTGACGGGGTTTGGCATGCGGTAGAAAACCGGCGCCTTGCGGGTCTTATCGGGCTTCGTCAAACATCAGTTCGACATGTTCCCAGTTCACCAGATTGTCGAACCAGGCTTCCAGGTATTTCGGACGGGCATTGCGGTAGTCGATGTAATAGGAGTGCTCCCAAACATCGACGCCCAGAATTGGGTGGGCGCCGTGGATCAGCGGGGACTCGCCATTGGGCGTCTTGGAGACTTCCAGCTTGCCGTTCTTGAGCGAGAGCCAGGCCCAGCCCGAACCGAACTGGGTGGTGCCGGCAGCGATGAAATCGGCGCGGAACTTGTCAAAGCCGCCCAGGTCGGCATCGATGGCCGCCTGCAGCTTGGCCGGGAGCTTGTTGCCACCCCCATTGGGCTTCATCCAGTTCCAGAAGTGCACGTGGTTGTAATGCTGGCCGGCATTGTTGAACAGGCCGGCATTCTTGCCGTGTGATTCCTTGACGATGTCTTCAAGCGGCAGGATTTCCAGGCCCGAACCTTCGAGCAGCTTCTCACCATTGGTCACATAGGCCTGGTGGTGCTTGTCGTGATGATACTCAAGCGTTTCTGCCGACATGTAGGGGCCCAGCGCGTCATAGGCGTAGGGCAGGGGTGGTAGGGTGAACTTGGTCGTCATAATGGCCTCCATTTGGCAAGACGCTGCGGGAAGTAGGGGTGGTATAGGGCGTTTTGATAGCGGCAACAATTAGTTGGAAGTGAATGATCCTTCCAAACCAACCGCATTCAGCGCAAAGGCGTAACACATCGCCGTTTCCTTGAGCCGGTCGAAGCGCCCCGAAGCGCCGCCATGGCCGGCGCCCATATTGGTCTTGAGGTATAATGGCGCAGCACCGCTCTTGGTTGCGCGCAGCTTGGCCACCCATTTTGCCGGCTCCCAATAGGTGACGCGCGGATCGGTGAGGCCCGCCAGGGCAAAGATCGGCGGATAATCCTGGGCCACGACCTGTTCATAAGGAGCATAGGCAGCAATGCGGGCGTAGTCATCGGCCGAGGTCAGCGGATTACCCCATTCGGGCCATTCCGGCGGGGTGAGCGGCAAGGTCTCGTCCAGCATGGTGTTGAGCACGTCGACAAACGGCACCTGGGCCAGAATGCCGCCCCACAGTTCGGGCGCCAGATTGGCAATGGCGCCCATCAGCATGCCGCCCGCCGAGCCGCCCTGCGCCACAATGCGGCCCTTGGACGTGTGGCCGGTATCGATCAGCATTTCCGCAGCGGCAATGAAATCGGTGAAGGTGGTGCTCTTGAGCTCGCGTCGCCCCTGCACATACCAGCGATAGCCCTTTTCCATGCCGCCGCGGATATGGGCGATGGCGTAGACAAAGCCGCGATCGACCAGCGACAGCGCCGAGATCGAGAAACTTGCCGGCATCGACATGCCATAGGCGCCATAGCCATAGAGCAGGGCCGGGGCCGAGCCATCGAGCACAGTGCCCTTGCGATAGAGCACGGTGACCGGAACCTGCTCGCCATCGGGCGCGGTGGCAAACAGCCGCCGGGTTTCATAATCGTCCGGGTTGTGACCCGAGGGCACCTCCTGCTCCTTGAGCAGGGTGCGGCTGCCGCTGTCGAGATCGACGTCGAAGGTGCGCGACGGCGTGGTGGGAGAGGAATAGGTCAAGCGGAACGTCGCCGTGTCGAATTCGTAGCCCACCGACATGCCCAACGCGTAGGCCTCCTCGTCGAATTTGACGGTCTCTTCCTTGTTGGTGCGCAGATCGCGCACCACGATGCGGGGCAGGCCATCAAACCGCTCCAGCCGCAGCATGTGGTTGGCGATCAGCACGGTATCGAGGATCAATACGCCCTGCTGGTGCGGCACCAGGTCGGTCCAGTTGTCGGCGCCCGGATTGTCGATCGGCGCGGTGACGATCTTGTAGTCCTCCGCGCCGTCCGCATTGGTGCGGATATAAAGCAGGCCGCCCCGCTCATCGACATCATATTCGCGGTCGGTGACGCGGGGCGCCACGAGGCGCGGCGCGCCGCCCGTGGCAGCGTCGATTAGCCAGATTTCCGAGGTCTGGTGGTCATGCGCATCGATGACGATGAACTTGTCGCTCAGCGTGCGACCGACGCCGACGAAGAATCCGGGGTCCTTTTCCTCGAAGATGATGGGGTCGCTGGCCTGGTCGGTGCCGATGGTGTGCAGGCGCACCCGGTAAGGCCGGTGATTGTCGTCATATTCGGTGTAGTAGATGGCTTTGCTGTCATTGCTCCAGACATAGGAACCAGCGGTATTGGCGATCACCTCCGCACTGTCGCTGCCGGTGGCGAGATCGCGGATGACGATGTCATAGTATTCCGAGCCGGCGCGGTCGGCGGCCCAGGCGAGGAATTTGTGCGCGCGGTCATGTTCGGCGCCGGCAAAGCCGAAATAGCCTTCGCCCGCCTCGATATTGCAGTCGAGCAGTACCGTCTCGGCGCCACCATCACGGGCGGTGCGGACGATCTGGGGATATTGCTTGCCCTCAAGCATGCGCGAATTATAGGCGAAGGGACCATCAGGCGTCGGGATGCCGCTATCGTCCTCTTTGATGCGCCCACGGATTTCCTTGTAGATGGTGTCCTGCAACGCGGTCGTCTTGCTGCCGAACTCGGCCTCATAGAAGGCGTTCTCGGCATCGAGATAGGCGCGGATTTCCGGGTCCAGCGTCTCGGGCTGCTGCATCACCTCCTGCCAATTGGGCGCGCGCAACCAATGATACGGGTCGTCGCGCTCGATGCCGTGAAAACGGGCGATGTGGGATTTGCGGGCGGCAACAGGTGGCGTGGTCTTGATCATTACAGGTCCGGGCTGGTGGCGCATGATCGAGCCATGGCTGGCTCTCGCACCGAAAAGTGGTGTGTGCCAGACATAGGGCGGGCGGGGTCCGAATGCCAGAGCGAGGATTTCCCCAACTGATGCCGCCACTTCGTCGCACCCGGACCGTTTTGCCTTGTTCGAGAGCGCTCAATCAGTAAGGTCATTCCACATCAAAACGGCCGCAAGGCCCAATAGCGTATGGAGTTTCACACTTGGGGCCAGACATTGACGCGAGCATCGCACTGGTGGCGATTGCGCCATTTGTTGCAGCCGCGCTGGCGCCGCTGATCCACCGCTTTACGAAGCCGCTATCGGGCTGGGTGCTGGCGCTGGTACCGGCCGCCATTTTTGTTTTCCTGGTGACGCTGATTGAGCCAGTGCTGGCCACCGGCGCCATTCCGGCGCGCATTGGCTGGGTGCCAGCCTATGGGCTGGACCTGTCGTTTTTCATCGATGGGCTGAGCCTGACCTTTGCGCTGACCATTTCGGGCATCGGCACGCTGATCGTCATCTACTCGGGCGCCTATCTGGCCGGCCATCCGCATCTTGGGCGCTTCCTGGCCTTCCTGCTCGCCTTTATGGGCGCCATGCTCGGCCTGGTACTGGCCGACAACATGCTGGGCCTGTTCGTGTTCTGGGAACTGACGGCAATCACTTCCTTCCTGCTGATCGGCTTTGATGCGGTGCGGGCCGCTGCCCGGCGCGGCGCCATTCAGGCGCTGGTGATTACCAATATCGGCGGCATGGCCCTGCTGGCGGGCGTTATTCTGGTGCAGCAACTGACCGGCACCTGGGAATTGAGCGAGCTGCGCGGCATGGAAGATGCCGTGCGCGGGCACGGGCTGTATGGCCTGGTGCTGGCCTGTTTCATCATCGCCGCCTTCACCAAATCGGCACAGTTTCCGCTGCATTTCTGGCTGCCCAATGCCATGGAAGCACCGACACCGGTTTCGGCCTTCCTGCATTCGGCCACCATGGTCCAGGCCGGGGTGTATCTGCTGGCGCGCGCCACGCCCTGGCTGGGCGGTACGGTGGCCTGGACCACAATTCTGGTGTGCTTTGGCGGCGTCACCCTGATCTGGGGCGCGCTGGGGTCGCTGCGGCAAACCGATCTCAAGCAGATGCTGGCGCAGTCCACCATTGCCTCGCTTGGACTGCTCGTGCTGTTGATCGGGCTGGGCACACAAACCGCCATTGCCGGCATGGTGATCTATTTCGTCGCCCATGCGCTCTACAAGGCCGGCCTGTTCATGGTCGTCGGTGCCATCGACCATGAAGCGGGCACCCGCGAAATTACCGCGCTGGGAGGCCTGTCCGGCAAAATGCCGGTCACCTTTGCAGCGGCCATTCTGGCCGGGCTTTCAATGTTCGGGCTGCCGCCCGCCATCGCGTTTTTTGCCA
Source organism: Devosia sp. (assembly GCF_030689745.1). Lineage (GTDB taxonomy): Bacteria > Pseudomonadota > Alphaproteobacteria > Rhizobiales > Devosiaceae > Devosia > Devosia alba. The sequence continues at coordinate 11,381 of NZ_JAUYGL010000156.1, read as the reverse complement.
AAGAAGAGATGTATCTCAACCTGCTGTCGCCGCACTGGCAGGACCTCAGCGTGCTCGCCGTGCTGATCGCGGGCAATGCCCTGCTGGCCGCAGTCGGTGCCCTGGTGGTGATCAAGCCTTTTCTGGGTCCGGCAATGCCAACGCCAAAATCGGCCCATGAAGCGTCGGTCGGCCTGCTCGCTGGCCCGGTCATTCTGGGCCTTGCCGGTATCGCCACCGCGCTGCTGGTCGGCTGGTTTGGCCACACCGTGCTGGAGCCGGCGGCAACCGCTATTCTCAACGAACCGGTCGAGAGCCATCTCACCTGGGCGATCGATTTCACCAAGCCCGTGGTCTGGCTGTCAGTGGCCACCTGGGTCCTGGCCGGGCTGGTCTATCGCTATGCCACCACTATCCGCACCCTGTTGCGGCGCTTCGAGACCCGCCTGGGCTGGACCGCCGACACGGTGTTTGACGCGGTCATGTTCGGCCTGATCCGTTTTTCCGGCAGCGTGACGCGCGTGCTGCATCATGGTCGCCTTGAGCTCTATCTGGTCACGGTGTTCTCTCTGATGGCGCTGGCGCTGATGGTGCCGTTATTTGCGCTGGGCGGAATCAACGCCTTGCTGCCCACGGCTGAACTGGGCAATTGGGCGGCCCAGCTGCGCTGGCCCCATCTGGCGCCCTATGAGTGGGGGGTGATCATTTTGGCGCTGGCCGGCCTTGGCGCCATCGTCGCCGCGCCAAACCGGCTCTATTCCATCCTGGCGCTGGGTGTGCAGGGTACCGCCGTGGCGCTGATCTTCCTGCTATTCGGTGCGCCCGATCTGGCCTTCACCCAGCTCATGGTGGAAATCCTCTCGGTGGTGATCCTGGCGCTGGTGATGACCCGGCTCAATCTCGACGAACGCGACCACCGGCCCTTCGAAGACTGGGCGCGCGACGGCACGCTGGCGCTGGTCTGTGGCGCCGGCGTCAGTCTGCTGCTGATGGTCGTGCTGTCGGGTACGCTTGATACCAGGCTGTCCGATTTCTTCATCGCCACCAGCGTGCCGATCGCCCATGGCGCCAATATCGTCAATGTCATCCTGGTTGATTTCCGTGGTTTTGATACGCTGGGTGAGATCTCGGTGCTGATGGCCGCCGGCATTTCGATTATGGTGCTGCTGCGCAGTCGCAGGGCGCCGGTGGCGGTTGGCTCGCCGGTACCACCCGCGCCAATTGCACCCAAGATCAAACCCGAGCCGACACAGCCAGCCCGCGCCGCGGCAGCGCCGAGTGCCAAATCGACTGTCAAAGGCAGGGCAAAACCAGCGCCCAAGAAACCAGCGCCCAAGAAACCAGCGCCCAAGAAACCGGCAAGCGAGAAACAGGCGCCCAAGTCGCCTTCCTCTGTTGCCTAGCCGGTCACAACCCCACGCCGCAAGAGGACTGCGCCATGAACACGGTCATCTTCCGTACTATCGCGCCGTTGATCGTTTCCACCATGCTGGTGTTTTCAGTCTATGTCTGTCTGCGCGGTCACAATGAGCCCGGTGGTGGCTTTATCGGCGGACTGATCGCTGCCTCAGCCATTGCCGTGCTGGGCATGGCCTCGAGCGCTGCCGAGGTGCGGCGCGCCCTGCGCTTTGATCCGCTCAGCATCGCTGGCTTCGGCGTTTTGCTGGCCGGCAGTTCCGGCATGCTCTCCATCTTCAACGGCAACCCATTCTTGACCAGCATCTGGCTTTATCTCGATATCGCCGGCTCGGTGGTGCCGTTGTCCACCCCGATGCTGTTCGATATCGGCGTCTACCTCGTGGTATTTGGCACCTTGGCTTCAGTGGTCCTGGCTCTCGAAAGCGAAGACGGGGAGAACCTCTGATGGATTATGTAATTGCCGCTCTGGTTGGATGCTTCGTCGCGCTGGGCATCTACATGCTGCTGTCGCGCTCGCTGATCCGCATGCTGCTGGGTATCATAGTGCTGGGCAATGGCGTCAATCTGCTGATCTTCACCGCTGGTCGCCTGACCCGGGAAATTGCGCCGATTGTCCCCAGGGGGCTGGATACTCCCGCCGGAGCGATTGCCAATCCACTGCCGCAGGCGCTGATCCTGACCGCCATTGTCATTGGCTTCGCCATGTTCTGTTTCCTGCTGGTTCTGGCCTATCGCACCTATCAGGCTCTTGACGCCGACAATACCGACACCATGCGCGTTGCTGAGCCCGAGCACGCGCCCAACCCGCCATTGAGTTACTGAGATGGCCGCAGAAAATCTGCCAACAGCCATGATTGAGACCGTTACCCGGGTGGCCGACTGGGTCATCGTGCTGCCCATGGCGCTGGCCCTGATGGGCGCGGCGCTGCTGCTTATCGTCCGCAAATCCGCCGGGCTCGGCTTCGTACTGGCGCTGCTCGTGGTAACGGGCATTATTGCCTGCGAGACCAGCCTGCTGATGCGGGTGGCCGAATTCGGCCCGCAGAGCATGACCATGGGCAAATGGCTGCCGCCCTTCGGTATCAGTTTTACCGCCGATTTGTTTGGGGCCAGTTTCGCGCTGGCCGCGTCGGTGGTGACGCTGATTGTGCTGGTCTATGCTGAAGCAGATCGGCCCCCCGAAGTAGCCGGTGATGGTTTTTACGCCCTGGTCTTGCTGTTGCTGGCCGGCGTGACCGGCTCTTTCCTGACCGGCGATCTATTCAATCTCTATGTCTGGTTCGAGGTGATGCTGATCTCCTCGTTTGGACTGATGGTGATTGGCGGCACGCCGATGCAGCTTGATGCCGCGGTCAAATACGGCTTCCTGAACTTCCTGGCCACCACCATCTTCCTGTTATCACTCGGCCTGCTGTATGGCCTGCTGGGTACGCTGAACATGGCCGATATCCTGCGGGTTGCCCCGCTGGCCAATCCCGCCGCCATGGTCGGCGTCGCTGCTCTGATGCTGCTGGCGTTTGGCATGAAGGCGGCAGCATTTCCGGTCAATACCTGGCTGCCCGCCTCCTATCACGCGCCACCGGCGGCAATTTCCGCCCTGATGGCGGGGTTGCTGACCAAGGTGGGTATTTACGCGCTGCTGCGAACGCTGGTGGTGGTGCTGCCCGCAACGCGCGATGTGCTCGAACCGGTTCTGGTGCTGGTGGCCGTTGCCACCCTGGTGCTGGCCCCTCTGGGCGCGATTGCCGAAACTAATCTGCGGCGGGCCATGGGCTTTGTGGTGATTGGCGGCATTGGCGCCGTGCTGGCCGGAATCGCCATGCCATCATTGGGCGGCGTTGGTGGGGCTGGGATGTATATTTTCCACGCCATGCTGACCATGACCGCGCTCTATCTGGTTGCCGGGATGATCGAAAAGCAGACCGGGGAGACTGATAGTCGCCGCATGGGTGGGCTCTACGGCACCAGTGCTCCCCTTTCGATACTATTCCTGGTGTTCATGTTCGGCGCCGCCGGCGTACCGCCTCTGCTGGGCTTCTGGCCCAAGCTGCTGCTGATCGAGGCCGGGCTTGACCAGGGCGATGCCGTGGGTGGGCTGCTGGTGGTGGCGCTACTGGTCAACGCGGTGCTCACCATCATTGCCGGGTCGCGCCTGTGGGCCCATATCTTCTGGCGGGCTGATTTCACTCCAGAGGCCCCACCGGCCGCGCCGCCCGGCGGTCTGCACTATTTGGCGATCGGTGTGCTGGCCGTGCTGATCGTGGCTGCCGGGCTGTGGCCCAATCCGCTGTTCGAAGTCGTGCGCGTCGGGGCAGGGGACATGATCGACAGCGCCCGTTATACGGATGCCTTTGGTCTAGCGGAGGTCACGCCATGAACCTGGCTCTGATGATTGTTGGTCTGGCGCTGGTCTGGGCGGCCATTACCGGCAATTTCACCGCGCTCAACCTGTTGCTCGGCGCCGGTATCGGTGCCCTGACTGCGCTGTTGCTGCGAAACTGGTTTGCGTCCCCCCAATTGTTGCGCCGTGTCAGGCGCATCAACTCGCTGTTCCTGCTATTCATGTGGGAACTGATGGTCAGTGCCGTGCGCGTCGCCATCATCGTGATAACCCCCAACATCCGTGCCACCCTGCGCCCCGGCATTATCGCCTTTCCCCTCACGGTCAAATCGGATTTTGAGATCACGTTGCTGGCCAATATGATTACGCTGACTCCCGGCACCCTCAGCGTTGATGTCGCCGAGGATCGGAGCGTGCTCTATGTGCACGCACTGCAACTGGATGATCGCGAGGTGCTGATCGCGGAGATCGCCGGGGGGTTTGAACGCAAGATCCAGGAGGCCTTCATATGAACGCGGCCGACATCGTCTCCATCAGCACCCTGATCGCCTTGATCATGTTGTTTATTGCGATGCTGATCGCGGTGGTGCGCGTGATCATCGGCCCCAGTTTGGCTGATCGCGTTCTGGCCCTCGATCTGTTGACGGTACTGGCCATGGGCTTTGTCGGGGCTATCGCCATTCGCACCGGGCTGACTCTGTATCTCGATATCGCCATCAGCCTGGCCCTGCTCGGCTTCATGGCAACGGTGGCCTTTGCCCGCTACATGTTGTCGCGCCTGGATGGCGAGGAGGCCCAGCGATGATCGCCGATCTGATCACCTACCTTGGTTGTGTGTTGCTGCTGATCGGGTCGGCCTTTACTTTGCTGGCCGCTATCGGCGTCTTGCGGCTGCCCGATCTTTACACCCGCATGCACGCGGCCTCCAAGGCCGGCGCGGTGGGCGGGGGCCTGATATTGCTGGCTGTTGCCTTGACCAGCCTTGATGGCAGTGTGGCCCTGCGCGCCATTTTGGGCACTGCCTTCCTGTTGTTAACAACCCCCGTTTCTGCGCATTTGTTGGCGCGCGTCAGCCATCGGGGTCAGGATCACCTCCAAGTGAGCATGGTGATTGATGAACTCACCTTGAAAACACGACAAGATTCTCCAGATGAACTTACCAGTAAGTAGCATGTTAACGCTGGTTTGTCGGGTTGCAGACATCAGTGAACAGCCCTATTGGTATGATTTGGAAGCGACTTAGAGTCCGCTACCCAATAAAAAAATCTGGAAGGTTGAATTATGTCTGATACTACCGGCGCTGCGACCGGATACGAGCAAGATCTGATCGAGCTCAGTACCGAAATTGTCTCGGCCTATGTGAGCCACAATGCACTGAGCCCCAACGATCTGCCCAAGCTGATTTCGGATGTTCATGGCGCACTGCGTACGCTCTCGAACAATGAAACTCCACAGCCAGTTGAAGAGCTCAAGCCTGCTATCGCGGTCCGCAAGTCGGTCACCAACGACTACATTATCTGCCTCGAAGACGGCAAGAAGTTCAAGTCGTTGAAACGCCACCTGCGGACTCACTACAATCTCTCGCCCGAGGAATACCGCGAGAAGTGGGGCCTGCCAGCCGACTACCCAATGGTTGCGCCGAGCTATTCGGCCACCCGTTCCAAGCTGGCCAAGGACAATGGTCTGGGCCGCAAGGCCGCCTGACGCGCTTCTTCATTACCCCGCAAGGGCGAAATCCCGCCAGTTCAACCGCAATCCCCAAGTTGCAGTCAGACCTCGGCGAGAACGACCCTTTAAAAGGCCGCCTCTATGGGCGGCCTTTTTGATTCTCAGGTTCGCTTATCCCACTTATCCCCGGCCGCTTGCCAAGCCGCAGTATATAGGAATAAATTCCTTTATATTGACGAGGCGAGCCCATGTTTCAGTCTTTTGCACCAGTCGACTTTGCCCGAGCTGTGGGCGCCCAGCCTGCTGCGGCCGGTGCTTGTGACACCGTCATCGCGCTGATTGCGCGCGAAAAGCGCATCCCGATCCGCCTGTTGATTCATCCCTCGCGCTGTCGGTTGGGTACCGCCCGGGCCCGCCAATTGGCAATGTATCTGTCGCACGTCATTCTGGGACGCAGCCTGACTGAAATCGGCGATGCCTTTGGCCGGGATCGGACCACGGTCTCTCATGCCTGTGCGGTGATCGAAGATCTGCGCGACGACCCTGATTTCGATGCAGAGGTCAGCGGATTCGAACGGAGCCTTGAAGCGTGGCGTGATGGGGAGAACGGCAATGCCCATTGATGACGGCACCACTGGCCGCCTGGCGTCCAGCCGTGACAGTGACGGTCAGGCGTTTCTATTGCCGCACCATCTGCTCGCTGCCAGCCGGCTGGAACGGCTGATTCAGCGGGCCCAACTCACGCTGCGTCTCACCATGTCCTACGATTCCGCCCGCATCGGCCAGCCGCACCGGGCCGGCAGCGCCGGGGCTGCTGACCTGGCCGCCAGCGCCAGCGAAGCGCGGCATCATTTGCATCGGCTGGCACAGGCGCTGCCTGTCGATTGCTGGAATGTGGTGTTCGACGTCTGCGGGCTGGGCAAGGGCCTCCAGGCTATCGAGACCGAACGGCGCTGGCCCCGTCGCAGCGCCAAGCTGGTACTGCGCATCGGGCTGAGCCAGTTGGCCGCCCATTGGGGCCTCGAACCAGTGGCGGCTGGACCAGATCAGGCGCGCGGGCAGGTCTGGCATAGCGAAATTCTGCCCATTATAGCTGACAGCAGAATTTAACTACGTCAGCATCGGTAATGTTCGGCCAGACGAATTGCATGATATCGAAAACGCATGCGGCACCAGTTTTTCTCGATCCAATATTTGCGGGGTTTTGCGGCGGTTCTCGTGCTGGCGTCGCATGCCCTGTTGTATCCCCTGGTCGAGCACAATCTGGGCTTCGGCCGGCTCGGCTGGCTGGGCGTCATCCTGTTCTTTGTCATTTCCGGCTTCATCATGGTCGTGGTGACGGGGGAGGGACAGTTTTCGGCGGCCGGTTTTCTGCGCCGCCGCTTCATTCGTGTCGTGCCCATGTACTGGGTCGCGACGCTATTGGCAGCAGCACTGGCGCTGTTGGTGCCCCAGATCTTCAAGACCACGGTTTATGACAGCACCCAGCTGCTGTTGTCCCTGCTGTTCATTCCATTCCATAATCCGGTGAGCGGGGGCATCCATCCGCTCTACAAACTCGGCTGGACCCTGAACTATGAGGTGTTCTTCTATGTCTGCTTCGCCCTGCTGGCGTTTCTGGACGCACGCGCCAGGGTCGTCTGGCTCAGCATCGCCTTTGGCGCGCTGGCCGTGCTGGGGCTGATATTGCAGCCTGAGGCCGCCATTCCGCAGTTTTACACCAGCTACATGCCGCTGGCCTTTTGCGCCGGAGCCTGGCTGGGTCTGGCGACCTTGCGCGGCCATGTCAGGCGCCTGTCAAAGGGAGCAATCTATGCGCTCATGCTGCTCGGCATGGGCGCGATGGTGCAGGGCTTGGCCTGGGGTGTTGAGGTGGTTGAAGATGGCATCGCCTTCGTCGGCCTGCTGTTTTTCGCATCAGCGCTGGTATTGCTACTGGTACGCCTGGAACCCCGCCTGCCGCGCATAGCGCTGCTCGAACGCATAGGCGACGCGTCCTATTCCATCTATCTGGTGCATATCTATGAGGTGGCGATCCTGTCTGGCCTCGCCTTCAAATGGCTCGACCCGAGCGATCTGTTCGCGGATTATCTGGTTGCTGCGGTTTCGGTCGCCGGCGGCACCACGGCTGGCTGGATGCTCTATGTCTGGGTCGAACTGCCCCTGCTACGCTTCGTCAACAGCCGGTTTGCCAAGCCACGCCAGGCCACAGCGGAACCGGCATCGTCAGCAACTGCCTAGCGCAGCGCTTCGCCTTCTGACCGCATGCGATTGACCATGGCCACCAGGCCATTGGAGCGCTGGGCGGTCAGATGCTCGCGCAATCCCAACTCATCAAAGATGGCGATGGCGTCGGTGTCGGCGATTTCGTGCGCGGGGCGGCCCGAATATAGCGCCAGCAGGATGGCCACCAGGCCCTGCACGATCATCGCGTCGCTTTCGCCGCGATAGGTCAGAATGGTCAGTCCATCGCGTCTGGAGGCTTCGGCCGACAGCCAGGCCTGCGACACGCAGCCACGCACGCGATTGGCTTCCGATTTTTCGGCCTCATCCAGCTTGGGCAGGGCTTGGCCCAATTCGATCACATACCGATACCGATCCTCCCAATCGTCCAGAAAGGAGAGATTGTCGGCAATGTCCTGGAACGTGGCTGGCTCGGTCATGCAGCCTATCTAGGGTGCTGCGGCCAAGCTCGCAAGCCGCAAGCGCGTACCGAGGCGGGTTTTCGGACAAAGAAAAACCCCAAGCACAGGGCAGCGTGCTTGGGGCAGGGCCAGGGTCGCGGGGTGCGTCGCTTGGGCAAGCGACACGAACCCTGGGGTCGCTTATGGGCGCCGGCCGGCGCCCGCTAACCCGCCCAGTCCGGCCGCGGCCGGGGGATGGGGGCCAGACTGTTGTTCGGCATCTCATGCATGGGAAGGCCGACCGACGGGGAAGACTGGAGTGCTGCGGCAATGACCATCTTGCTACCCGCGCACTGCAAATTGGCGCATTCGATCTGGTTGATCTGCTCGCTCACCACCTGTGAACCGGCCGCCATGGCCTGCGCTGCCATGGCGTTGGCATCTGGCAGATCAACGCCGGGGCGGATCACCATATAGGCGACGGTAAGCCAGAAAACCGAACGAACAACGACAAACATTGAATAACCCATGATTTTCGCAGGCTTTCGTCGACCTGCAAAACCTACCCTATGCCCCCTCGATTAAGCCGTGCTGGGACAATTCGATAAAATTTGATGCAATTGCCAACTCGCTTGGTAGCAAGTGCAACACCTTGTTTACGCTAACGCTAGAAAGACGGTCGTCGGCAGGCCGACAAGCAGCTGGTGGCCCGAGATTTAAGCTCGCCTTAGCTCTTGCCCGCCAGTGTGACGACAACAGGACCCAAAGTTCATTTGGGCCGGGCAGGGCGGATGACGTCAGGCTCTCGGTGCCTGGGCACCACCACCACTGGCGTCGTGATAGTGAGTATTGTGTACATGCGTAGCCTCTTCTCTTTCGGCGCAAGCAAAGAGATACCCCTGGCCGTCGCTGGCTCTGGCCATCGGCCGGAGATGCTGCGTCGCAAGACGCTCGCCAACAATTCCAGACTGACCATTGCCGCAAGCGCCCTGGTGACGCCGCTGGCAGTGTACGGGCTGGTGACCGGCACCGTGCTGCCATTTGTTCTGACCGCCCTCGCCTTGGCCAGCGGGTTGACCACGCTGGCGCTGCATCAGCGCCGGCGCTACGAACAGGCTGCGGCAGGCCAGGTTTATACTCTGCTCGGTCTGGGCCTCCTGCTGACCCTGGCCGATGGCCGGGCAAGCGATATGGGGATGGCCGTGGCGCTGCTGGGCCCCGTGCTGGCCTCGCTGCTGGGCGGATCCACTCTGCGCCGGCATAGCTGGATGATGGTTGTTGCGGTGATCATCCTGGGCACCATTGCCGCCGCTATCGGTGTGCCCGGCGCGCTCATGGCTTCGAACACCCTGGCATTCGCTGCGGCTGCCACCTTCCTGGTCGGCGTTGGCCTGGTGATCCACAGTGCAAACCGCATCAACACCGCCTATGAAGTGTATGATAAATCTCAGATGACCGCCTATCGTCACCTGATCGAACATGTCCAGGATGCCGTCATCTGCTTTTCCAGCAATGGCGAAGTGCTGCTCGCGTCGCGCTCCTCGGAAGCTCTGTTTGGTTGCCGGCGTTACGAGTTGACGGGTAGCGGGCTGGGCGCGCGCCTGCACGTGGCGGATCGTCCGACCTTCCTGACCGCCTTTGCCGATGCCAATCAGGGGGGCGAGACGCGCAACATCGAAGTCCGCATGCGCCAGGATGATGCGCACGCAGCCGGCTCGATTCCGCAATTCGTCTGGGTTGAAATCAGGCTGACCCCGGTTCTCGATGCTGAGACAGCCGGCATGCGGCATGAGGTGGTAGCGCTGTTTCGCGACATTACCGCGCGCAAGGATAATGAAGCTGCAATCATCGAGGCCCACCGGGCCGCCGAAGAGGCCCTGAGCGCCAAGTCGCGCTTTCTGGCAACCATGGGGCACGAGCTGCGCACGCCGCTCAATGCCATTGTCGGCTTCTCGGAAATGATGACCACGGGCATTGGCGGCGAGCTGTCGCCGACCCATAGCGAATATGCCGGGCTGATCCATCAGAGCGGCAAGCACCTGCTGGAAGTCGTCCGCATGCTGCTCGATATGTCGCGGATTGAGGCCGGCAAGTTCGAACTGCAGAACGAGCCATTCCAGTTCTGCGATATCCTGGAGCCATGCTTTGCCATGGTCGATCCAATGGCCCGGGAGCGCGACGTGCGTCTGATGAGCACGATCGAAGACAATCTACCCTTGCTGCACGCCGATGAGCGGGCCTGCCGCCAGATACTGCTTAATCTGGTGTCGAACGCCATCAAGTTCAGCTATCCGGGCAGCACGGTCAGCGTCACCATGCGTCGGCAAGGCCAGAGTTTGAACCTTTCGGTCATTGACCAGGGCGTGGGCATGGCGCCAGAATCGCTGGCGCGCGTTGGCGAACCGTTCTTTCAGGCGCAAAGTGGCTTGTCCCGCCCCTATGAGGGCACCGGACTGGGGCTGTCGATCGTCAAGGGTCTGGTCGATCTGCATGACGGCACGTTGCGGGCCATGTCCGAAATTGGAGCGGGGACAACCGTGACAGTCTTGCTTCCCATAAACGGTCCAGCAATAAAGACCGAAGAGACTGCTACCATCACCCCATTCCGCAGAGAACCGATCGCCGAACGCAATACCTCATGGCTAGACGAAAAAAGAAAAGCGCAATGACAGCAAGCACTCTCTCTCACCTGCCCCTGGCGGCAGGCAGCGCTGTCGCGGCCTCTCTGGGTCGCGCCGGTCTTTGGGCCCTATCGCGCTATATGCGGGCACCGCTCGCTTCTACGGCTCTGCTGGCCCTGGTCAGTCTGACCGCATTGGCGGGCAGCAATGCCCTGTATTTCCAGACCAGCAGCCATCCAGCGCCGTTCTTCGCGGCCGGCCAAAGCGCTGCCGTGGCGAATGTGACCCCCGTCGCTGCGCCCGCACTTCCCCCACTCCCTGGCGAGCGTACCGCCGTTCTGGCGCCCGTGAATGCTGACACCACGGGCAGCGTCAGCGCCCCGGCCACCGAGATGCCTGGAGCGCCGGTGGGCAATCGCGACGCCTTTGCCGTGCAGAAAAAGCTAACCGAACTCGGCTTGTTCAGCGGCACGGTGGATGGCTTTTATGGCCCCATGACCGCCAATGCGATCCGCGCCTTTGAAGAGCGTAACGGCTTTGAGCCTACTGGTGCACTGACCCCTGCCATTGTCGATGCCATTCTGCGGGCTGATACCGCCAGCGTCGCCCCGGCAACCCAGCAATCGGCTGAACTGGCGCCGCGCCCGGCGCCGATCGCCGTGCGCCCGGCGCCCGTCCAGCGGGCAGTGGCCCAGCCGGTGCAGCAAGCAGCCGTACAGCCCCCTGAGC
>NZ_JAUYGL010000155.1 GCF_030689745.1 Devosia sp. | reverse complement strand
CTTTACGGCGGCACGGGGATCGCTCGCCCCCACACGGCCGGACTGGAACCTGTGCGGCAGGCAAAGACCACACCCGGCTCACCCCGCCACTGTTCGCCTGCAGGCCGCCCATGCGGGGTGATGGGCAGCAGTATGGCACGGGTGCAGGGGGCGGGGATTAGCGGGAGCGGATTTGTCGATGCCCGAAAGGGGAAGAGGCGCAGCCGGGGGACTGCGCCTCGGGGAGGCCGGCTCTATTCTGGAACTGGCCGGGCAGGAACTTCTGTTCACTGCCGGGGAGCCCGGCGGCACCATTGGGGAATGTGCCGCCCGGAAAGGGAAAGCTAGAAGGGCAGGATGGCGTCCATCACCTGCTGGCCGTAACGCGGCTGCTGCACATCGGTGATCTGGCCGCGGCCACCGTAAGCGATGCGGGCTTCGGCGATCTTGGAGGATGGAATGGTGTTGTTGGCCTGAATGTCGGAGGGACGAACAATGCCGGCCACCACCAGATCGCGCACTTCGAAGTTCACCCGGACTTCCTGATGGCCTTCGATGACCAGATTGCCATTGGGCAGGACCTGGGTCACCACGGCGGCCACCGAGGTCTGCAGGCTTTCCGAACGGTTGACCGAACCCTTGCCGGTATTGGTCATGCCGGAGTTGAAGTTGACCGCGTCATTGGTGTCGATTTCGCCGAGCGAGGCGGTGGACACGGCGGCGCCGAGAATGCCGCCCATGCCCGCGGTATTGCTGGAGCCGCGGCTGGACTGGGTGTTGTTGGCGATCTTGGCGCTGTCATTGACGGTGACCACGACGGTCAGAATGTCGCCAATGCGGTGGGCGCGCTCGTCCTTGAAGAAGCCCTTGGCCGAGGTGCGGTAGAGCGAATTGGCCTGGTAGGTATCGGCAATGGCCTGCGGCATCGGCATGTTGACGGGCTGATAGCCGGCCATGGTGGTGGGGTCGACGATGGGGCTCAGGGCCGGCGCGCTGCCAACATTGGCCAGGCGATCCATGGTGTTGCAGCCAGCCAGACCGATGGTCAGCGTCAGGAGGGTTGCGAGCTTGAGAATGTTCATTTTGGTCGTCTCCTGAAGGCGATTAAAGGCGGGCCAGAGCGAGCGGTTCAGCGCTCACTTCAACGGCGCCGGCGGCGATGGCGGTGGCACTGATGACGCGCCGGGACATCAGGTTGAGCACCTGCAGTGGCGCGCCGAGGGTGGCGCCGGTGACGGCCTGACCCTTGACGGTGAGGGTCATCGGGCCGCGGCGGAAGTAGATGGTGACGGAGTCATTCTTGGCGACCGTCAGCGGGGCGGTGACATCGGCGGGCTTCAGCATCATGCCTTCGCGGCTCTGGCGGGTGAGCGCCTGACCGACAATGTCCTGCAGTCGGGGAATGCCGGTGTTTTCGACGTAGCGCAGCGGCACGGACCGCATCACGATATTGCTGGCGTCCAGAACGGTGCCGGCGGGGAGACTGCTGACCAGATGAGGGGCTTCAATCATCAGCTCGATCGAACCGGACAGATCAAGCGGCTGATCCAGGCCGGCAATGGCAAAGCGGGCGGTAAAGGCGCCCGTGCCGGGGAGATAGCGCAGGCTGGTGACGCTGGCGGGCTGGTCGACGGCTTCGGCGTTGATGGCGTTGAAGGCGGTGGAGAACACGGTGTTGGCGCTCATGCCGTCAGACAGAATGCCGCGCTGCTGCAAATTGGCGGTGATCAGGCCGGTCAGCAGGTGCTGATCGACAATCGTGGCGGCACGGCTGACGCGGATCCGGTCCAGCCCGCCGGTCTCGAAGGATTCAATGCCGATGCGGGCGGCTGCGGCCCTGATGGCGGCGAGGTCGACATTGCCGGTGGTGCCGGGCCTGGGGGCCAGGAACAGACCATGTTCGGCGGCAAGCCCGGCCCCTTCAAACAGATCGCCGGCGGTGACGATGGCGGCGGTGACGGTGACGTCGCCCTTGAGCATGGGGGCGGCCAGGGCGCTGGCGCTGAGCAGGAGGATGGTGATGGCGGTGATGGCGGAACGGACGATCATCTGGACTACTCCTCTAGCGCAGCTGGCTGGTGGATTTCATCATCTCGTCAGCGCCCGAGATAACGCGGGCGTTCATCTCGTAGGCACGCTGGGCGGCGATGAGGTCGGCGATCTCGGTGACCGAGTTGACGTTGGACATTTCCAGATAGCCCTGGAGCAGGTTGCCGGTGCCCTCGGCGTTGGGCACGCTGATCTGGGCGGGGCCGCTGGCCGGGGTGTCGATGAACAGATTGTCGCCCAGCGATGACAGGCCCGCCTTGTTGACGAAGCGGGCGAGCTGGAGCTGGCCGATCTGGGTGGGGGTGCTGTCGCCACCGACAAAGGCGGAGACCAGACCATCCTGGGAGATGGCAACCGAGGTGGCGTCGCCGGGAATGGCGATGCCGGGTTCGATGGGGTAGCCGTTGGAGGTGACCAGTTCGCCATCGGGCGAGCGCTCAAACGAGCCATCGCGGGTATAGGCGGTGCGGCCATCGGGCATCTGGACGGCGAAGAAGCCCTCGCCGCGAACGGCGACGTCGAGTTCGCCCTCGGTCATGTTGACGGTGCCCTGGCTCATGATGCGCGGGGTCGCGACGGTGCGGACACCGGAACCGATTTCAACGCCGGCCGGGATCACCGAGCCCTGCGCCGAGCTCTGCGAACCGGCGCGGGTAATCTGCTGATACAGCAGATCCTCGAACTCGGCGCGGGCGCGCTTGTAGCCGGTGGTCCGCATGTTGGCGATGTTGTTGGAGATGACTTCGACATTGCGTTCCTGGGCGCTCATGCCGGTCGATGCGATATAGAGAGCTTTCATGGCCGGTCCTCAGGGTTAAGCGTTGGCGTCGCCGAGACGCTGGATGGCGGAACGACGCAAATCGTCCTGCCTGCTCGCCAGCGAGGCGGCGCTTTCATAGGCGCGCTGCACGCGGATCATCTCGGCCATCGCGGTCACGCCGGAGACATTGGATTTTTCGATGAAGCCCTGCATGACGCGGGTATCGGTGGCCGTGGTCGGCGTGCCGCCGGCATAAAGATTGCTGCCCTCGCGGGTGAGGGCCTGCGGATTGTCAAACTCGACCAGGCGCAGCGTGCCCTTGGGACCGGCGCTGGAGCTGACGGTGCCGTCCTTGCCGATCAGGATGCCGGTTTCCTCGGGCCCGAAGGTGATGGGGCCGCGCTGGCCCAGGACCGGGTTGCCACTGGTATCAACCAGGGTGCCGCCGGCGTTCAGCTGAAAGGCGCCCGATTTGCTCCAGCGCTCGCCGGCGGGGGTCTGGATGGCGAAAAAGCCGTCACCATTGAGCGCCACATCCAGTTCGCTGCCGGTCTGCACCATGGCGCCGCCGCTCAGATCATGGACGGTCGCCCAGTCCTGCACATAGGAGAGGGGCTGGTCGCCGCCCTGGAAATCGCGGTCGCGGGCGACCGGCATGATGAATTCTTCAAACAGCAGGTCCTCGGCCTTGAAACCGGTGGTGTTGATATTGGCCATGTTGTTGGCCACCACATCCATCTGACGCTGCAGCGCGATTTGCCGGCTCAGGCCTATCAGTTGCGCATTTTCGATCATTGCTGATCCCCGGTGTTAACTTCCCCGAAACCGCCAACTTCCCCAAGCCGATGGTCTCGCCGGTAACATTGCAGAAACCATGCCAGTTTGAAAAATTTAATAAAATCAGATGGATAAGCTTATCGATGCGGATGGGCTGCCGGATCAGGCTTGCTATGCCCGGCAAAACTTACCCGGCAATATCTGCCGCATAAGGGGATTTTGTAACCTTTCGTTAACCATGGGGCGCTTAGCTGGTCACATTGCCGGAATCGTCCGGGAAGGCTTGAGTTCTGGCAAGGTATCCAATGGCCGCTGATACGGAAATCGACGACGAAGCGCCCGTCAAGAAGGGGATCCCCAAGCTCTTCATCATTATCGGTGCCGTGGCTGTGGTGGTTCTGCTGGCCGGCGCCGGCACGTTCTACATGTTGTCGTCGGGAACGGCCGAGGCCGAGCATGGCGCTGAGGCCGCTGGCGCCGATGGCGGCGTCATCGAAGTGGCAAACACCTTCATCTTCAACCTGCCGCCCATGGTCATCAACCTCAACAATGAGGCCGATGGCGAGGCCTTCATGAAGCTGACGGTGGCGCTCGAAGTCACCAATGAAGCCATGATGCTGGAGATCCAGCCGCGCATGGCCAAGGTGATCGACGCGTTCCAGGTCTATCTGCGTGAATTGCGCAAATCCGACCTGGAAGGTTCGGCCGGGGTGTATCGTCTCAAGGAAGAGCTGCTGCGGCGCGTGAACGTGGCGATCTACCCCTCGCGGGTGGAGTCGGTGCTGTTCAAGGAAATTCTGGTACAGTAATGGCAGAGCCCAGCGACCAGGACAAACTCAGCGACGATTGGGATCTGGACGGCACCGTGGTGCCGGTCGACGCCGCTGTCGAGCAGACCGAAGAGGAAAAGGCCGCCGAAGCCACTGCCGAATGGGCAGCGATGCTGGAAGGCGATACCGGGGACGGCGAGGGTGCGCCCGACCGCGTTCTCAACCAGGACGAAATCGACAGCCTGCTGGGCTTTGACGCCAGCATCGGCAGCAATGTCGAACTGACCGGCGTGCAGGCGCTGATCAACTCGGCGCTGGTGAGCTATGAACGCCTGCCGATGCTCGAAATCGTGTTTGACCGCCTGGTGCGGCTCACGACGACGAGCCTGCGCAATTTCACCTCCGACAATGTGGAAGTGACGCTGGATTCGATCTCGTCGGTGCGGTTCGGCGATTATCTGAACTCGATCCCGCTGCCGGCCATCCTGTCGGTGATCCGCGCCGAGGAATGGGAGAATTATGGCCTGCTCACCGTCGATTCCAGCCTGATCTATTCGATGATCGACGTGCTGCTCGGCGGCCGCCGGATCGGTGGCAATATCCGCATCGAGGGGCGGCCCTATACGACCATCGAGCTGGCGCTGGCGCGGCGGATGATCGAGGTGATCCTGGAAGATACCCATCGTGCGTTCGAGCCGGTGACGCAGGTCAATTTCAAGCTCGAGCGCATGGAAACCAATCCACGCTTTGCCGCGATCTCGCGGCCGGGCAATGCGGCCATCCTGATCGAGCTGCGCATCGAAATGGATGATCGCGGCGGCAAGATCGAAATCCTGCTGCCCTATGCGACCATCGAGCCGATCCGCGAACAGCTGCTGCAGATGTTTATGGGCGAGAAATTCGGCCGCGATGCGACCTGGGAAAGCCATCTGGCGACCGAGATCTATTCGGCTGATGTCCTGTTAGAGGCCGTGCTGCATGAACAGGACGTGCCATTGTCGCGGATGATGGCGATGCAGGCCGGCGATACGCTGATGTTTGAGCGGACGCCGACCGACCCGGTGCGCCTGCGCTGCGGCGGCGTCGAACTGACCGAGGCCGTGATGGGCCATATCGGCAATCTGGTATCGGTGCGGGTGACCCGCCCGCTCAATCCGCCCAAGGTGACCATGGAAGCCTTTGAAGCGATCGACGAAGAAACGGAAGGACGATGATGTTCGGCTTGCCCCTAGGACTGTTCGTGGAAAGTGCGGTCGCCATCCTGCTGGCGCTGACAATCGGCTATTGCATCGTTCTCAACCATCGCTTGAAGATGCTGCATGCCGACAAGGATGTGATGCGGCAAATGGTGGCCGATCTGGTGGGGGCCACCAATCTGGCCAATCAGGCGATCAAGGAACTCAAGCAGACCGCGGTTGAAGCGGATCTGTCGCTGAATTCGCGGCTGGAAGAGGCCGAGCGGTTCGGCATTGAACTGGCCAATCACGTCAATGCCGGCTCGGTGCTGATGGAACGCATTGCCCGGATCACCAGCGTGGCCCGGCACAGCCAGGCCATCGAGCCGGTGGAACAGCCCAACAAGGTGAAATCGGCGCTCGAGCAGTTGCAGACCCGGGTCCGTACGCGTGGAGCAGCCGCGTGAAAAATATCCGCCTGCTGCCGGTCGTCATCATGGCCGTTGCCGCGCTGCTGCTGCTCAAGACGCTGGGTCTGGTCGGCAATGGCAGCTATGTGCTGACCGGCGTGAGCCGGGCTGAGGCGGCGGGCGGGAGCAGCGCCGGGAGTAGCGCCGGGGGCAGCACGAGCAATGTCATGGCGGATGACACGCCGACCCTGCCGGGCGAACCGACCATGGAGGACAGCACGCCCACGCTGGCCGAT
Source organism: Devosia sp. (assembly GCF_030689745.1). Classification (GTDB taxonomy): domain Bacteria; phylum Pseudomonadota; class Alphaproteobacteria; order Rhizobiales; family Devosiaceae; genus Devosia; species Devosia alba. The sequence goes on along the minus strand of NZ_JAUYGL010000155.1, from coordinate 9,003 downwards.
CCGTCGCCGACGATGAAGCCGCAGAGCGAAGCGGCAGGCCATGCAGCGCCCGCTGCCGATGCGCATGCCGGCGCGGCGGAAGAACCTGCTGCCGATGCGCATGCCGACCCTGCAGCAGTGGCCGAGGCCGAAAACGGCGCGACGACGGCCAGCGGCACATATTGCGTGGAATCGGACGCGGCCATCACGGCTGATGGCGCCGTCATCATCAATCCAGCCTCGGCGGGGGCACCCGAGCAGCCCAGCGATTCCGAGCCGGAGGTGCGGCCGCGCCGTGGCGACCCGATGCCGATCTTTGCCGAGTCGATGGTGGACTGCCTGCCATCGGGTGACGCGGTACCCCTGCTGATCGACGGCATTGGCGGCTCGGTGCCGCTGCTGTCCACCGACAGCACCACCGACACCGAACAGGCGCTGCTGCAGCGCCTGGCGGCGCGGCGCGACGAGTTGCAGAAATACGAGGACGATCTGGCGCTGCGCGCATCGATCGTTGATGCGGCCGAGCGGCGCATTGAGGAGCGGGCCGCGACGCTGTCGGCGCTGGAGGCACAGATCTCGACTTTGGTGGATCAGCGCCAGGAAATGGAAACCGGGCAGTTCGCCGGGATCGTGGCGATGTATGAGACGATGAAAGCCAAGGATGCGGCCGGCATCTTCAACAATCTGGACATGAATGTGCTGTTGCGCGTGGCCAAAACCATGAGCCCGCGCAAGATGGCGCCGATCCTGGCAGAGATGGATACCGCCCGCGCGCAAGAGCTGACCGTCAAGATGGCAGCCCTGGCGGATCGCCCGGCAACGGAGATGACGCCGGACGATCTGGCCGCCCTGCCGCAGATCGTGGGTCAGTAAGGGTTTCCCGATTGAAGTAAGGCGCCGTTAAGCCGATGCCGCTAGGGTGCAGGTTCACGAGTGTAGTGTAACCCAGCACGTGTTGCCGGCCCAGAATTCGGTCGCTGAATACGTGCCTTGCGTCGGGCGGGCAGAAGCCGGTGAAGACTGCTATCCATGCAGGCATGCTGTGGGCCAGAAACGCCCTGGCGCTTTTGCTGGCCTTGGCCATGCTGGGCCTGGTCGTGCCGGCCTCCGCCGTTGAACAGGGCCAGTTGCTGGGCACCCAGGAAGACGGCTATGGCCGGCTGATCCTGAGCTTTCCCGGCCGTGACGGGTTGCCGGAATACACGATGCGGATCGAGAACGGCGTATTGTCGCTGGAGTTCGACGAGCAGATTGACGTCATCCTGCCCGATGTCGGCACCACCATGCCGGATTACCTGTCGGTGGCGCGGATTGATCCGGACAAGCGCGGCCTGCGCATGGGGCTGCGCTCCGCCTTCAGCTTCAACCGCATCGAAGCCGGCGAAATGCTCTATATCGATCTGTTGCCAAGTTCCTGGCAGGGGCAGCCGCCGGCCCTGCCGCAAGATGTGATTGATGCACTGGCCGAGCGGGCGCGCGTGGCCGCGATCCGGGCCGAGCAGCAGCGCAAGGCGGCGGGCGTGGCGGAATTCGATCCGCAGGCCAGCGTGCGCATCGGGCGCAATCCAACCTTCCTGCGCGTGCAATTTGACTGGTCAGTGCCCACGACGGGGCAGTTTGTCCAGGACGGCGATCTGGGGATGATCCAGTTTGAGTGGCCGGTCGGGATCGATCTGCGCGACCTGGCGATCGATCTGCCGCCCGAGGTGATGTCGGTGGAAACGGCGGTTGATGCGGATGGATCGACCGTGACGCTGCAACTGGCTGAAGGCATCCAGCCGCGGTTCTACGAAACCTCGCCGCGACAGTATATTCTCGACATCAACATTGCCGGCGACGGGCTGCCGAGCTTTGACGCGGCCACGCTGGTTGAGGAGGCGGCGGCGCGCGCGCCTGCCGATGAGCGGGATGGTTCGAGCGAGCCACTGGTCGACATGCTGTACCCGCAATCGGCAGCCAAGACGGTGACGCCGTTTGTCAACGTGATCGGCTCCACCCTGCGGGTGGTGTTTCCGTTTGAGCAGGAAACGCCAGCAGCGGTGTTCCGCCGCGGCAATACGGTGTGGATGCTGTTCGATACCGTGTCGGGCATTGCGCCACCGAACCAATCGGCACAGCTGGATGCGCTGGCCAGCCAGTTTGCCGTGGTGGCATCGGGCGACACCCAGGTTGTCCGGGTCGAGTTGTCGGAGGACCGCCTGGCGACGCTGGGCTCGGAGGGCATGGCCTGGGTATTGTCGCTGGGCGACATCATGCTGACCCCGACCGCGCCGATCGAACTCAGCCGGCGCCGCGATGTTACCGGCGATTTCGAGATCGTTGCGGATCTGGCACGGCCCGCCCGGGTGCACGACTTCCGCGACCCCAATGTGGGCGATGTGCTCAAGGTGGTCACCTCCTATCCTCCGGCGCGGGGGCTGACCCGCTCGCTCGACTATGTCGATTTTTCGGCCCTGCGCAGCGTGCACGGGCTGGTGGTGCGGCCCGAGACTGCGGACCTCAACATCGTCATCGAAAACGATCTGGCGGTGCTGAGCGTGCAGGGCGGCCTGACGGTGTCGACCATGGATGGTCCGCGTTCCACCGGCAAAGGCGTTGCCCAGGCGATGCGGGGCGGCTTCATCGATCTGGTGCGGCTGGAGCAGCCTGATTTCGGGCTGTTCGCCGAGCAGAAGCAAAGCCTGCTGTCGGCCGCCGCCAATGCCGAAGGAGAGGCGCGCGACCAGGCAAGACTGGACCTGGCCCAGTATTTTGTCGCCAACCGCTTTGCCCATGAGGCAATCGGGGTGCTCAATGTGCTGGAAAAGGACCTCAAATCCGGCGATCTGACGCGCAAGATGCGGCTCACCCTGGCGGCTGCCGATACCATGGCCAGCCGACCGGCCGAAGCCCTGGCGATTTTGAACACCGCGTCGATGGGGCAGGAAATCGATGCGCTGGTCTGGCGCACCATTGCGCGCACCGAGACCTATGACTTCAAGGGCGCCAAGCGCGACGCGCTCGAGGCGCAGTCGGTGATTGCCACTTACCCGGCCTGGCTGCGCAACAGGTTCCATTTTGCGGCCATCCGCTCGGCGATCGAGGAGGGTGACGTCAACATGGCCGAGCACATGCTGGCCGATATCGATTTTGCCAGCCTCGACCCCGATGACAGCAGCCTGTTCCACCTGTTGTCGGGGCGGATCGACGAGATCACCGGCCGGACCAATGAAGCCATCGACACCTATGGCCAAGTGATTGCCGCCGATGTCCGGCCGACCCGGGCCGAGGCCATCTACCGCACGCTGCGGCTGCTCGATGACGCCGGCAAGCTCAATCTGGCCAAGGCGACGGCAACCCTGTCGGCGGAATCACTGCTTTGGCGCGGCAATCCGCTGGAGGCGGACATGCAGAAGCTGCTGGCTGAACTGTATTTCCGTCATGGCGACTACCGGCTGGGCTTTGAGACGGTCAAGCAGGCGGTGGCGCACTATCCCGAGAGCCCGCCGATCACCGGGCTGCGCGACGAGGCGCAGGCGATGTTCAGCGAATTGTTCCTCAACGGGGTGGCGGATTCGCTGGCGCCGGTGGATGCGCTGGGATTGTATTATGATTTCCGCCAGCTCACGCCGCCGGGGGCGCGTGGCGATGAGATGATCCGCAACCTGGCGCGCCGGCTGGTGCGGGTGGATTTGTTGCCGCAGGCCGCCGAATTGCTGGAATACCAGTTGAACAACCGGCTGCGCGGCATCGCCAAGACGCAGATCGCGGCCGATCTGGCGGTGATCTATCTGGCCGATCGCAAGCCGCAGGATGCGCTGCGGGTGCTCAATGCGACACGGGTGACCGATATGCCGGACTCGCTGGCGCGCCAGCGCCGGGTGCTGGAAGCGCGGGCGATGATCGATGGCGGGCGCGATCAGCTGGGCCTTGATCTGGTGCGCGATCTGGACGGGCGCGATGTCACGCTGCTGCGCATTGACGCGCATTGGAAGGCGCGCCGCTACACCGAGGCGAGCGAAATGATCGAGGCGATGTACTCGGACCCGGCCACCAAGGCGGCCCTGACGCAGCCGGCCCGGCTCGGGGTGATCCGCGCTGCCGTGGGCTTTGTGCTGGCCAATGACCATCTGGGCCTGTCGCGGCTGCGCTCGAAGTTCGGCGAAGCCATGGTGACCTCGCCGGAATGGCCGATGTTTGATCTGGTGACCAGCAATATCGAGGTCACCAGCCTCGAGTTCAAAGCCGTGGCCAACCAGGTGTCAGGGGTCGACGGCATCAACTCGTTCCTGGCGTCGTATCGCGAAACCTATGGCGCCGACGGGGCACTGGCGCCGCTGCTGGCCTCTGACGCCAGTTCAGACGCCGACCGGAACGTGTGAGGCGGACCGTATTGCCGTTGGCGGCAATCAGCCGGCGTTGAAACTGCGCACCAGCGAACCCGCGACCAGATACCAGCCATCGACCAGCACGAAAAAGATCAGCTTGAACGGCAGGGAAATCACCACTGGCGGCAGCATCATCATGCCCATGCTCATCAGCACGGAGGCCACCACCATGTCGATGACGACAAAGGGCAGGAACAGCAGAAAGCCGATTTCAAAGGCGCGGCGCAGCTCGGAAATCATGAAGGCCGGGATCAGCAACTGCAGCGGAATGGCCTCGGGCTCGGCGGGCACCTCGGCCTCGGTCAGATCAAAAAACAGCGCCAGATCCTGCTCGCGCACATTGGCGCGCATGAAGGCGTGCAGGGGGACGCTGCCCTGTTCGAAGGCCTGGCTGATCTCGATATCGCCGGCCAGCAATGGCGCGATGCCCTCGTCATAGGTGGCCTGCAGGGTGGGCTGCATGACGAACAGGGTGAGAAACAGCGCCAGCGACACCATCACCGAATTGGGCGGGGCGGTCTGCAGGCCAATGGCGGTGCGCAGCAGGGAGAGCACCACGACGATGCGGGTGAAGCTGGTCACCATCACCAGGATGGAGGGCGCCAGCGACAACAGGGTGATCAGCCCGATGATCTGGACGGCGCGTTCGGTAATGGTGGTGTCGTCACCAAAATCGATGGAAACGTCCTGCCCGAAGGCCAGGGACGGCGTCAGCGCCACAAGGAGCAGCGCGGCCAGCCCGGCGTAGCGGGCCAGATGGCGCCGTGGCGATGTCACGCCGTCAGTTCCGGTTCGTCTCGCTGGTGCCGTCGGCAAGGTCACTGCCCTCGATGTCTCGCTGTGCGCTGTCCTGTGTAGCTGAGTCGGGGGCAGCCGGAGCGGCGGGCGTGGCGTTTTCGGGGGAAACCGGCAATTCAGTGTCGCTGGTCGGCCGCAACAGGCCGGTGTGGCGCAGCGACAGATGCGCCCGCTTGTGGGTGGCGCGGCCCTGCTTCTGCAGCTCAGCCAGCACCGTGCCCGGCGCGCCGACGGGCTCGGTGGCGACGGGGGTGGGCGCCGCAGCCGGGGCAGGGGACGGAGTATGGGGCGGCACCGAGGCCGGGGCCATCTTGCGGGCGGCAATGGTGGGAATCGGGCGGCGCGTGGGCGGCGTGGCGGCCGGTTCGCTTACGGCGATCCCGGTTTCGACCACCACATCCTGGGGGCCGCCGGTGAGAATGAGATGCTCGACATTGTCGCGGCGGATAATCAGCAATTGGCGCTTGGGATCAAGGGCAAGGGATTCAATGACCGCCAGACGCCGATTGCGGCCACGGGTGGCCTTGCTCGAGACATTGAACAGCAACTTGAGCAGCCAGACGCCGAGCACGATCAACACCAGAACGATGCCCAGAGCGAACAGGGCGGTCAGTGTGGAATTTCCAGATCCGCCAATCAGGCTGGTGATGAACTGCATAGTGACTCCCAAAAAACTGCTATCCCGAATCCGAGCGGCATAACTTGCCTAGTTAGTGGCGAAAATGTGCAGAATGCGAGACTGCGCACCGCCAAAACACCATCGGTTAACACTTGATTAACCACAAACCGGCAAGAATTGCCCATCGCATAGCTGGACTCGCGGGGGAACGCGCCGATGGGCCTGATGAACATGCCGGTGTTTACGGCACTGACCGACAAGATGCGCTGGCACCAGGCGCGTCAAGGACTGCTGGCCGAAAATGTCGCCAATGCGGAGACGCCCGGTTTTCGCGGGCGCGATCTCAAGCAGTTCGACTTTGCCGAGGTCAATGGCGCCTTCTCGTCGACCGCGGTGACCACGACGGCGACGCAGCCGATGCACTTTTCGGTGGGCGGGCAGGGCGGCAGTGCCTTTGGCGCCCAGCAGATGGCCAATTTCGAGATCACGCCGGAAGGCAATGGGGTGTCGCTGGAAGACGAGATGATGAAGGTGACCACCAATATGATGGACTACCAGGCCGCCACGGGCCTGTACCAGAAGTCGATCAAGGTGCTGCGCACCGCGCTCGGCCGGTCATAGGAAAGTAAGCGGTTATGGATTTCAATTCTTCGCTGCGCATTGCCGCCACCGGGCTGCACGCCCAGACCGCCCGGATGCGGGTGATCGCGGAAAACCTAGCCAATGCCGACTCGGCGGGCAAGGCGCCGGGTGACGAGCCCTATCGCCGGCGCATTCCGACCTTTGAGACCAGTTTCGATCCCGATGTCGGCGGCAAGATCGTGGAAGTGGGCAAGCTGGCCTATGACATGAGCGACTTTACCAGCCGCTACGAGCCAGGCCATCCGGCGGCCGACGGGACGGGGTATGTGCAATATCCCAACGTCAACACGCTGGTCGAAACGATGGATATGCGCGAGGCCCAGCGCACTTATGAGGCCAATCTGAATGTTGTCACCGTAACGCGACAGATGCTCGGGCGCACGCTCGACATCCTGCGCGGCTGATCGGGCGGGAAAGTATCATGGCCATCAACACCACCTTCAATGCCGCCGCCGCTGCCTATGGCAATGCCAGCCGGCTGATCAATCAGGCGGCCAAGCCGGCAACCGATCTGACGGCGCTGGCGCCAAGCGGCGGGCAGAATTTTGCCGAGATACTGGCCAGCCAGGTGCAGGGCGTGGTCGACACCGGCAAGACCAGCGACAAGATGGCCATGGATATGGTCAATGGCAAAGCCAATGTGGTCGATATGGTCACCGCGCTGAGCGAGACCGAAATCGCCATTGAAAGCATGGTGACCATCAGAGACCGGGTGATATCGGCCTATGAAGAGATCATGCGGATGCCAATCTAGGGCTCAATCAAAGAGATAAGCGCGAAGCCCGAATCATTTGGATGGATTTCGCTCTAAGGAGGCAGGGGGAAGCGCCGTGACCGGAGCCGAAGCTCTCGACATCGCCCGCGATGGCATCTGGACGCTGATCAAGGTGGCGAGCCCGCTGATGCTGGTGGGGCTGGTCGTCGGCGTCGTCATCGCCCTGTTCCAGGCGCTGACCCAGATCCAGGAAATGACGCTGGTGTTCGTGCCGAAGATCCTGGCGATCTTCCTCGCCATGCTGATCGCCCTGCCGTTCATGGCGCAATCGCTGGAAAGCTACATGGCGCGGATCGCGGCGCAGATCGTGGCCGGTTAGGGCCCGGAGCATGACGCTCGATATCCTGCCGGAGACCGCTTACCTCTTCATGCTGATCTTCGCGCGCCTCGGCACCATGATCATGGTGCTGCCGGCGCTCGGCGAGCGCAGCGTGCCGGCGCGCGTCCGGCTCGCATTCGCGCTCGCCCTGACCGTCGTCCTGCACCCGGTTCTGGCGCCCGCCTTCGCGGATCTGCCGCAAGGGCTTTACGCCCTGCTGCGGCCGCTGATCGTCGAGGTCGCGACCGGGCTGTTCGTCGGCTTGTCGGTGCGCCTGGTGATGAGCGCGCTCTATGTCGCCGGCACCGCCATCGCCATGCAGACCGGCCTCGGATTCGCCCAGAATGTCGATCCGACCCAGGGGGTGCAGGCGGCCCTGTTCGCGAGCTTCCTCTCGGTGCTCGCGGTGACCATGATCCTGGTCACCGATCTGCACCACATGCTGATCGCCGCGATCGTCGACTCTTATGAGCTGTTCAGGCCGGGGGCGCTGGTGCCGGTCGGCGACTTCGCGGAGATGGCGGTCAGGACCGTCGCCGGGTCGTTCAAGGTGGCGGTGCAGATGTCGGCGCCGTTCCTGGTCTTCGGGCTGATCTTCTATCTCGGTCTCGGCGTGCTGTCGCGGCTGATGCCGCAGGTGCAGATCTTCTTCGTCGCCATGCCGGTCAACATCCTTGTCGGCTTCATCCTGTTCATGATGCTGCTCGGGGTGATGATCAACTGGTTCCTGCGGCATTTCGAGGCGGTCGTCGCCCAATTTCTGGCTTGATGTCTCATGGCCGACGATACCGACGACGCCGAAAAAACAGAAGAGCCCAGTCAAAAGAAGCTCGACGACGCGCACAAGAAGGGCGACGTCGCCAAGAGCCAGGAGGTCAATAGCTGGTTCGTGCTGCTCGGCACCACCCTGGTGCTGATGGTCTTTTCCGGCTCGACGGCCGGCTCGCTGGCCGGCTCGATGCGCGGCTTCCTGGCCGAGGCGCACGCCATTTCCCTCGATGCCAGCCATATGGGCGTGCTGCTCACCGGCATCGGAATTGCCGTCATCACCGCGCTCGGCCTGCCGTTCCTGGTGCTGTGGATCGCGGCGGTGGCCGGCAATCTGGTGCAGCACCGGCCGCTGCTTTCGGGCGAGCCGATCAAGCCGAAACTGTCGAAAATTTCGCCGGTCGCCGGCTTCAAGCGGCTGTTCTCGCCGACCAGCCTGGTCAATTTCGCCAAGGGCCTGGCCAAGCTCGCCATCGTCGGGGCGATGATGCTGGCGATCATGTGGCCCGAGCGCCACCGGCTCGGGCTACTGGTATCGAGCGACCCGGTGCTGGTGCTGGCGACCGTCAGGGCGTTGGCGTTGAAGATGCTCGTCGGCGTGCTGATGGTGATGGCGGTGGTGGCGGTGCTCGACTATGCCTATCAGCGCCACACCTGGAACAAGAAGCAGCGGATGACGCTGAAGGAGCTGCGCGACGAGTACAAGCAGATGGAGGGCGATCCGGCCGTGCGCGCC
>NZ_JAUYGL010000153.1 GCF_030689745.1 Devosia sp. | reverse complement strand
TCTTCAGGCTGGATCAGAAACGTGCCGATATAGTCGTCCCGCAGGGCGACGGCCTGGCTCAGGGGCTCGCCATTGTCGCGCGCCACGGCGCTGGGGGGGAGCACCGTCCAGGGCTTGCCCTGCAACTGATCGGCGGTCGTGCCCAGCAGGCGCTCGAACTCGGTATTGGCATAGGCCAGCCGCTCCTGGGGGTGCAGTTCTGCCACCGCAATGCCAAATGGCACGTGGTCGAGAAACTGTTTGAAGCGGTCGCTTTCCAGCGCATCGGCCAGATTGGGTGTGTCGAGAAATTCCTCGACCGAAGCCGTCTCATCATCTTTGGTGGTCAATAGGTTGTTCCGGTTCTTGCACAGCCCCGCTAACCATAGCAGGTTGGCGCGCGCTCCGACAGACCACGGTTCAGGGGGTCTGCAGCCCGGTCGCGCTCACATAGGTGGCCATCACATATTGGCTGCAGGTGATGAAAAGCCGGTTCCGCCTCGGCCCGCCAAAGGTAACATTGCTGGTCTTGGCGCCGGTCTTGATCCGCCCGAGCAGCGCACCGGCCGGATCATAGACATTCACGCCCAGCCCGGCGCTGGTCCAGACATTGCCCTCGGTATCGAGCCGGAAGCCGTCTGGCAGGCCGGAATCGATTACGGCAAAAACCTTGGGATTGCTCAGTCTTGAGCCGCTGACATCGAACTGGCGGATATGGGTCGGCCAGTCCGGGTCGTGGCTCTGGCCGGTATCGGAGACGTAAAGCACGGATTCGTCGGGCGAGAAGGCAAGGCCATTGGGCTTGGCGAAGTCGTCGGCCACCACGGTCAGCGACGCATCGGCCGGATCGAAGCGATAGACGAAACAGCCCGCCTGCTCCTGCTCGGACTTGTAGCCCTCATAGTCGGAGAGAATGCCGTAGGGCGGGTCGGTGAACCAGATGGTGCCATCGGACTTGACCACCACGTCATTGGGCGAATTGAGGCGTTTGCCCTGATAGCGGTCGACCAGGGTCGTCACGGTGCCATCCCATTCGGTGCGCAGCACGGCGCGGGCGCCGTGTGAGCAGGAGACCAGCCGCCCCTGGCGGTCCCTGGTATTGCCATTGACGTAGTTGGATGGCGTGCGGAAGCTGGTGACGCCGAGTTCGGGCACCCATTTGAGCATGCGATTGTTGGGAATGTCGCTCCAGACCAGGAAATTGCCATCGCCGAACCAGACCGGCCCCTCGGCCCAGCGGCAGCCGTCATAGAGCACTTCAAGTGCGGCAATGCCGATGGTCAGGTCGTAGAATTTCTTGTCGATGAATTCGAGCGCGTCGCCGCCAGTGGCCATGATGTCTCTCCCACAGGCCGCATTTGGCGCCAAACCGGCTGCGCTGGCAAGGTGTGGTCCGGACATCTTGCCGCCACGAAAAGGCCCCCGGTTCGATCCGGGGGCCCGTGCCGTGCCAGGTCTTTCTAGACCCTGGCGGTCAGTTGCGAGGGCGCAAAGCTCCAGGATTCGCCCTGGAGATCGGAGGTGGGGTCGGCGACGGCGAGGTTGAGTGCTGCGTTGACGGCAGCATCGAAGTTGGGCGTGTGCAGGGCCGCATCGGAGGATGTGGGTCCGGCAAAAGTCACCTTCAGCGAGAACGAGCCGGCACTGGTCGTCACTTCCGTCGGGTGCAGGTTGCCGGCGAACTTGTCGATGAAGCTCTTGAGCAGGTAGGTCGCGGCCGCCGTGGTGAGCGCGTATTTGAACGCCACCAGTACCGCCACGATCACATCGCCTGCCTGGATGGCGGTGACCAGTGCCGGATCGGTGCTGGCCAGGGGGCCGGCCTGCCACAGGCCCGCCTTGTTGTAGCTGATGGTCATTGCATCGGTGCCGGCGAAGGTGACCAGGCCGGGATTGCTGACATTGTGCGCGATGATGGTGCCGGTCTGCTGGAAGTTGTCGAACCAGACCTGGTATTCCTCGATCGGGGTCAGCGTGGCGGCGCCGACATCCATGCCGCTGTTGATGTTGACGAAGATCGGATTGCCCGATGCGTCGTTGAGGATCTCATGCGGATTGCCGGCCAGGGCATTGTTGACGATCAGCGCACCCGCCGTGCCATTGTTGGCCGGGGTTCCGAAGGTGCCGTTGGCGTCGAGCGATACGGTCTGTCCGACATTCATCACCACGGCCTTGCCCGAGGAGGTGAAGGTCACCGAGCCCTGCACGATTGGTTGATTGGTGTAGTTCACCTGGTAGGACGGCAGGGCAATGTTGAAGATGTTGTTGTATTGGTAGCTCGGCGTGTTCACCGTTGCCACCGGACCCATTGATTGCCAGATGACGGTGAAGACCCCGTTCACCTTCTTGGCCAGGTACAGACTGTACTGGTTGTTTTTCTGGGCCACCAGCTGGTCCTGGTCAATCTGCACGATGATTGTGTTGCTTGCCATGATACTTGCCTCTCCTGCAGCTTTATTGCCGCCTGAGCAGCGTGCACCTGTCTGATGGCGGCTGGAATCACTCCGATGGGGTATTGATCTCGGTCATGGCCAGGCGCAGGCCGCTCAGTTCGGCTATCGAATGCACCTGCAGCAGCGCGAAGATCGCGCGCCGGTGCGTGCGGACGGTTAGGGGGCTGATACCGGCGAGACGGGCAATCTGCTTGCTGGTCAGGCCGCGCGCCACATGCTCGGCAATCTGTTGCTGGCGCGGACTGAGACTGGCCCAGTTTGCGGCAAACGGCGGTCGCGACCCGGGTCCGGCGCATGCGCCGCAGCATAGGCGGCGAGCTGGGCGGCACTGGACAGCCCCAGCTTGCCCAGCATGTTGGAGCGGTGCTTGCGGACGGTGAAATAGGCAATGCCCAGGCTCAGGGCGATCTGGCGGCTGTCATGGCCGCGGGCGATCAGGGCGAGGATTTCCCGCTCCCGCGGGGTCAAGCTGACGACATCCCCGCTGGTCATCCGCCCCTCCGCTCCCGCTCCCAGCCGGCGCTGCAGCCTAACCTTTTGTTGTCAGGGGAAAAACTTGGTACGATTACATAGCAGTATTGAGCCAGCACGGCGGGATGGGTGCCCCGGGCCCAGCGCCATCCCCGGGCCAGAGCCGCGGCAAACCGCTTCCCCGCCTGCCCGATTGCGCCGCCTGACAAACTTGTCCCCACCCCTCCTGGCCACCCCCATACTGCCTCCATCACCCCGCATGGGCGGCCTGCAGGCGAACAGTGGTGGGGTGTGCCGGGTGGAAGTTCGTCTCTTCCACAGGTTCCAGTCCGGCCGTGTGGGGGCGAGCGATCCCCGTGCCGCCGTACAGTTCCAAAAACCGGCGTCCCGGGACGGCAATCGTCTCACTATTTTAACTTACCAGAGGCGAAAGCCGTCTCGGGGTCCGTCCGTCTATCGGCAACCGCGCTGCAGGCGGCGCCTTGGCACGTCCATTGACGACTAACATGTTAGTTGCTAGGGCAAGGCAAATTTGGAGCCCCAGCATGGCCGCACTCGACAAGATTCTGACCGTCGACGAAATGAAGACCAGGGCGCGCCGCAGCGTGCCCAAGATGTTCTTCGACTACGCCGATAGCGGCTCCTATACCGAGGGCACCTATCGCGACAATGAGAGCGACTTCAACAAGATCAAGCTCAAGCAGAAGGTCGCGGTGAACCTTGAGGGGCGCAACCTCAAGACCAGCATGCTGGGCAAGCAGATCACCATGCCCATCGCCATCGCGCCGGCCGCGACCGGCGGCATGCAGATCGCCGATGGCGAGATCAAGGCGGCCAGGGCGGCCGAGAAATACGGCATTCCCTTCACGCTCTCGACCATGGCTGTCTGCTCCATCGAGGACATTGCCGAGAACACCAGCGCCCCGTTCTGGTTCCAGCTCTATGTCATGCGTGATCGTGGCTTCATCGAGCGGCTGATCGACCGGGCCAAGGCGGCCAAATGCTCGGCGCTGGTGCTGACCATGGATCTGCAGATCCTGGGGCAGCGGCACAAGGATATCCATAACGGGCTGTCCACGCCGCCCAAGTTCACCGCCAGTTCGCTGCTGCAGATGATGGCGCATCCGCTGTGGTGCGCCCGCATGCTGGGCACCAGGCGCCACACCTTCCGCAATATTGTCGGCCATGTCGGGGGCGACCACGATCTGGCCTCGCTGTCGCAATGGACGGCCAGCCAGTTCGATCCAACGCTGAACTGGGCCGATATCGCCTGGGTCAAGAAGCGCTTTGGCGGGCCGGTCATCGTCAAGGGCGTGCTTGATGCAGATGACGCGCAGGCGGCGATCGATAACGGTGCCGATGCCATCATCGTCTCCAACCATGGTGGCCGTCAGCTCGATGGCGCCCCCTCGACCATTCGCGTGCTGCCGGAAATCGTCGAGCGCGTCGGCCACAAGACCGAGGTCTATCTCGATAGCGGCATCCGCTCGGGCCAGGATGTGCTCAAGGCACTGGCCTTTGGCGCCAAGGGCACCTTTATCGGTCGCCCGATGCTCTATGGTCTGGGCGCAGGCGGCGAGGCGGGGGTGACACGGGTGCTCGACATCATGGCCAAGGAGCTCGACACCACCATGGCGCTGTGCGGCGAGCGCGACATTCTCAATGTCGGCCTGCACAATATCTATTCCAACGATATCCCGCCGCGCAATGCACCGCTGGCGAGCTAGCTGCGATAGCGCGGGGCACTGACATCGCCGTCCGTGAGCTGCCCATAGACCGCCTGCGACACGGCCTGCATGCGCTCGGCCGGCAGGGTGCCGACCACGGTGCAGGTAATGCGGGCATTGGCCCAGTAGAACGCCTCGGCGCCGTCCAGGCTGGCCAATTGGGCGGCGGGCTGGCGATCGGGCAATGCGGCGGTCACATAGATGGTGATGCGCGCGCCGGCGGCGTCCTCATACATCAGTTGCGCCGCCCGGCCTCCCAACTGCGGCTCGCCCGGCAGCAGGCGACCACCCACCAGGGCAAAGCCCTGGGCGCTGAGATCGGGCAGGCCCAGCGTGGTGTCGAGACGGTTGGAGAGCCAGCTGGCAAGGTGGGCGCTGTCATCGCGGCCCACTTCCACGGCGTGGCGGTTCTCGGCGACGAACACGGTATGGGCATTGATCGCATCGGCGATCAGGACGGCGCTGGCGGCGGGTGCCTCAAACAGCGGACGGGCGAACCAGCCGCCGCCCACGCCAAGGCTGAGCAGCACCAGGGCCGCCACGGCCCAGCTCCAGGACCGGCCGCGACGCTGGCGCTGCGCGGCGGCAATGCGGCGGGCCCGCAGGCGCGCCGGCACCGGCTCGGCGGCCACCGGGTCAAACAGGGCATGCAGGGCGTCAGACTGGCGCCGCATCAGGGCAATCTCACTTGCCGCATCGGGATTGGCCGCCAGATGGGCCTCCACCGCGCCGACCCTGCCGGGGTCGAGTTGCCCATCGGCATAGGCCATCAGATCGTCATGGGTGACGGCGCTCATTTGACCGTCCTCAGATGAGGTTCGGCAGTGACGCCGGTGGCCAGGCGCAGCGCGCTGCGCGCCCGACCCAGCCGGCTCATCAGCGTGCCCAGCGGGATGGAAAGAATGGTGGCGGCCTCGGCATAAGGCAGGCCTTCAAGAGCGATCAGCAGCACGACTTCCTTCTGTTCAATGGGCAAGGCATCAATGGCCCGGGCCAGTTCGGCCAGCGCGATATGACCCGGTTGGGGCGCCGGACTGGCGGGTTCGGCAACACTGTCGAGGTTGACCGTCTCGCCACGCCGGCCAGCGGCACGCCGGCTGTTGCGATAGATATTGAGCAGGATGGTGAACAGCCAGGCGCGGACGGAACCGGTGGGCCGGAACAGCCCGCGCCTGGCAATGGCGCGTTCAAGGCAGTCCTGCACCAGATCGTCGGCCAGGTCGGCATTGCGCGTCAGCGCCCTTGCATAGCGCCGCAAGGCGGGCACGCAGGTTTCGACCTGATCGAGGAAATCGTTCACTGGACCGCCCGGCATTTACTCGACAGCAAGATGCCAGACCCCGCCGACGCCGTCACCGGTGATATCGCCGGGCTGCATGTCCTCCTGCCAGTAATAGAGCGGGGCGCCCTTATAGGCCCACATGCTGGTGCCATCGGTGCGGGCAACAACGGAGAAATCACCATCGGCTGCGGCGCCGGCTTCTGCCATCAGCGGTGGCCATTTGACGGCGCAGCTGTCGTAGCAATTGCTGGTGCCGGCGCTGTCATTGTCGAAGGTGTACAGCGTCATGCCATTGGCGTCGGTCAGCACCATCTTGCCGGCGATCTCGGTGGATTTGACGGCGCCGCCAAGATAGTCGGCGGCAAGGACGGGTGCGGTGAGGCAGGCAAGGGCGACCATGCCGGCCAGTATCGAACGGGTGTGCATTCAAGTCCCTCCATGATGTGGGGCCGGGATTGGCCCTCGCCTGTATCAACACCCCCGCTGGCGATTTAGTCCGGCCCATACTGAAAATTTGTTGCTCGGTATTGTTCCACGGCAGCATTAGCGGCTGGACACGGCCGCAGGAGCTTGCTTTGTTATGGCCAACTGGTGGGTTCGGCCTGGGAGAGGGTCCAAGCAACACCGGCATCGCCCGCAAAATGGGGGCGGTCTAGGGAGAAAATGCATGAAAAGACGCGAATTTTTCAAGTCGGCATCGGTTGCCACAATCGGTGCTGCTGCTGCGACAACGCTTGCGACACCGGCCATTGCGCAGGATGTCATCAATTGGCGCATGGTCACCACCTGGCCCAAGAACTTCCCGGGTCTGGGGGTTGGCGCGCAGAAGCTGGCTGATCGCATCACCGTGGCTTCGGGCGGTCGTCTGAATGTGCAGGTGTTTGCTGCCGGCGAAATGGTGCCTGGCCTGCAGGCGCTTGACGCGGTGATCGACGGTTCGGCTGAAATGAGCCATGGCGCCGCCTATTACTGGCAGAACAAGAGCCAGGGCCTGAACTTCTTTACCGGCGTGCCGTTCGGCATGACCAATCGCGAACTGACCTCCTGGGTCCGCTATCTGGGCGGCCAGGAACAGTGGGACAAGATCTATGATCAGTTCGGTCTGAAGGGCTTTCTGTCGGGCGATACCGGCACCCAGGCAGGCGGCTGGTTCAAGAACGAACTGACCGGCGTTGCCGATGTGCAGGGCCTGCGCTTCCGGACCCCGGGTCTGGGTGGTCAGGTCTGGGCCAAGCTGGGCGCTTCGGTGACCAATCTGGCCGCTGGCGATATCTTCGCGGCGCTGCAGTCGGGTACTCTTGATGCCGCCGAATTCGTTGGTCCTTACAACGATCTGGCGCTGGGCTTCTATCAGGTCGCCAAGAACTACTATTTCCCGAGCTTTGTTGAGCCTGGTCTGGCCACCGAACTGGTGGTTTCCAAGTCCAAGCTGGCCGAGTTGCCGCCCGATCTGCAGGAACTGGTCGCGATCTGTGCCCAGGCATCATATGACGATGTCGCCTCCGACATGTACGCCAATGATCCACGCGCGCTCAATGCGCTGGTGAATGAGCACGGCGTACAGGTGCGTCGCTTCCCAGACGAGATTCTGGAAGCCGGCGCCAAGGCTTCCATGGAAGTGATTGCCGATCTCCGCGAAAGCGGCGACGCGCTTACCAAGGAAACTGCCGAGAGCTTCATCAGCGCCTTCAACCTGCTGCGGCAGCGGACCGAGGGAACCGATGCGCCGTTCCTGGTGGCCCGCGAAAAGTACATCAAGTACGACTGATCCGTTTCGTCGGACACAGAAAAGCCCGGGCTCGCGCCCGGGCTTTTTGCTGGCCTGAAATGCCTAGTGATAGATGGCGCCGGGCAGCCAGGTAACCAGTTGCGGGAAGGCGAACAGGATGATCAGCGCAATGATCTGCAGGATCACGAAGGGGATCACCCCGCGATAGATCATGGCGGTACTGACGCCGGACGGCGCCACCCCCCGCAGGTAGAACAGGGCGAAGCCAAATGGCGGCGTCAGGAAGCTGGTCTGCAGGTTCACGCCCACCATGACACCGAGCCAGATCGGGTCGACACCCAGCGTCAACAGCACCGGCGCGGTGATCGGGATCACGATGAAGATGATCTCAAAGGTGTCCAGAATGAACCCGAGCAGGAACATGATGAACATCACGACGATGGTGGCGCCGATGGCGCCGCCCGGCATGTTGGACAGGAAGGCGTGTACCAGATTGTCCCCGCCCATCATGCGGAACACCACCGAGAACACGGCGGCGCCAAACAGGATGATGAACACCATTGACGTGATCGTCGCCGTGGAAACCACCGCCTGGCGAAGAATCGAGAGCGTGAACTTGCGATTGGCAATGGCCAGCACCATGGCGCCAACCGAGCCGACCGAAGCCGCTTCCGTCGGGGTGGCGATGCCGCCCAGGATCGAGCCGAGCACGGCAATGATCAGCAATAGCGGCGGCACCAGTGCGACCATGACTTCGCGGAACAGATCCTTTTTCTCGTCCTGGGGCACGGGGGTGGCCGGCGCCGCCTTGGGATCGATGATGGCCTTGATGATAACCCAGGCCAGGTAGAGGCCGACCAGCAGGAAGCCGGGCAGCAAGGCGCCGGCAAACAGCGCCCCTACCGACACAGGTTCGGGCGCGAAGTTGCCCTTTTCCATCTGAACCTGGGCGTTGATGCCCGAGAGCATGTCACCCATGAAGATCAGCACGGTCGAGGGCGGGATGATCTGGCCCAGCGTGCCCGAGGCGCAGATGACGCCGGTGGCGAGCTTTGGGTCATAGCCGGCGCGCAGCATGGCCGGCAGCGAGATCAGACCCATGGTGACCACGGTGGCGCCGACCACACCGGTCGAGGCAGCGAGCATGGCGCCCACGATGACGACGGAAATGCCCAGACCGCCGCGCAGATTGCCAAACAGCTTGCCCATGGTGAGCAGCAGGCGCTCGGCAATGCCCGAGCGTTCGAGCATCACCCCCATGAACACAAACAGGGGCACCGCCACCAGGGTTTCGCTGCTCATCAGCCCGATGTAACGACCGATCAGTGAACCGTAATTGGAGGGATCATAGACCCCCATCAACCAGCCTATGACGCCGAAAATCAGTGCGGTACCGGCCAGGGAAAAGGCGACCGGGAAGCCAATCAGCAGGACGCCGATGACGCCAATGAACATCAGGCAGGCGAGAATTTCGCCGATCAGGATCTGGCTCACAGGCTGGACTCCGCTTCATCGTCACGCGCATAGCGCAAGTGCTCAGGCAATAGCGCCTGCTGTCCGGCCAGCACCAGGATGGCGCGCAGGGCCATGGCCAGTCCTTGCAGGCTGATCAGCACGGCAAATACGATGATGAAGCTCTTGAGAATGAACAGGCCGGGCATGCCGCCGATATTGCTGGAAGCTTCATAATAGCTCCAGGAGCGCGCGACGGCGGGCCAGCCATAGGCAATGACGACGAACATGAAGGGGAACAGGAAGGCCACGACGCCAAACAGATCAGCCATGGCCTTGCGGCGCAGCGAAGCCGGGCGATAAAAAATATCGACGCGAACATGGTCGTCGCGCAGCAGGGCAAACCCGGCAACGCCGGTGAACATGGCGCCGCTGAGCCAAACATAGAGGTCCTGCATCCACAAGGTACTTGTGGCAAAGGCGTAGCGTTGTACGACGACGGTGAAGCAGACCAGCACACAGGCCAGTGCCAACCAGGACAGGGTTTCCCCCACCGCTCGGTTGATGGCGCTGATGGCGCTGACGATCCAGGCAAGTGATTGCAACAACTGGTCCTCCCTAGTCTCCACGACTCCCCGCGGGTTTTTGTCCCATTCTGGGCTCGAACGCAATGGATTGCGCAGCATCCACTCGCCACGCCGACAGCATTGGGGGCCTTCCATGGGAAATTCAGCTTGTGGCTGGTGACATGGCTGGCAAGAATGCTATGTCGCTGCGGTCCGCGTCATGGCGGCGGCAGGGGGCCTATATGTTTGTCGTTGGTGGTGAAAGTCTGATCGATCTCAAGGCCGAAGTGGCGCTGCCGAGCGGCGAGTTGATCGGGCGTGATGGTGAGAACCAGATCGTCATGACAGCCCATCCGGGCGGCACTTCGTATAACTGCGCCATCGCGCTGGCCAAGCTGGGAATCGACACCGGCTTCATGTGTCCAATTTCCCGTGACGCCTTTGGCGACTACCTGCTGGGCCCGCTGCATGAAGCTGGCGTCACGCCGTTGCTGGCCGAACGGGTGCAAGAATATACTACCTTGGCGGTTGTCAATTTCGATGCCAACCACAATGCCCGCTATGGTTTCTATCGACAAGCCGACGGGGCCATTGAGGCAAACTCGGCGATTGCGGCTCTGCCAGACGCTATCGAACTCTATCAGATTGGCGGGTTCTGTCCGATCGAGCCGGACGAGGCTGCCATCTGGCTCGACATCGTCAAGGCGGCGATGGCGCGGGGGGCGACAATCTCGATTGACCCCAATGTGCGACCCAGCGTCGTCGGCGACTTCGCGGGCTACAAAGCCCGTCTGGCGACTTTCCTCGATCTGGCCCATCTCATCAAGGTTTCCGACGAGGACCTGCGGGAGCTCGATAGCACCAGGTCGATCGAACAGCATGCCGCCGATCTGCTGGACCGCCCCAATTGCGAACTGGTTGTGATCACGTTGGGTGAGCAGGGCTCACGCGCTTTCACTGCCGCAGGAACCGCGCGGGCGAACATTTATGCGCCGCCGGTGTTCGGCGACACGGTGGGCGCCGGCGACAGCCTGATGGCGGGCATTCTGTCCTGGCTGCATGAACGCGATCTGCTCAAGCCCGGTCCCCTCAAAGCACTGGATGACACGGCACTGGCCGAAATGCTGCGCTTTGGTGCCGTGGTGGCTGGCATCAATTGCGGTCGCAAGGGGTGCAAGCCGCCAACCCGGGCAGAAGTCGATGCGGTGTTGAACGCCTCCTAGCTGCCGGCCGGCTCGCAAGCACTTGATTACCCAGTGATTGCCTCGGCGGACCGGCTCTGCTTGTATTGCCGCGTCGGTTAAGGGGATGAACGATGCGGCGTTGGCTTTGGATGGTGGCGGCGCTGGCTGTCATTGGCGGTGGCGTGGCGGTCTATCTGCTCAAGCCGGTCAACGGACCCGGGCGTGATCTGACGCTGGTCGGCGACGTTACGCGCGGCAATTATCTGATCCGGCTGGGGGGCTGCGTTGCCTGCCATACAGACGCCGAGGCCGGGCGGGCGTTTCTGTCGGGTGGTGCGGGTCTTGTGACCCAGTTCGGCACCTTTGTGCCGCCCAACATCACCTCCGACAAGGCCGCCGGCATTGGTGGCTGGTCCCTTGCCCAGTTCGACGATGCGATGAGCAATGGCATGGGGCCGCAGGGCAATCTCTATCCTGTGTTTCCCTATGAGCATTATACGCTGATGAGTGATCAGGAGATCGTCGATCTCTATGCGGCGCTGATGGCCACTGAACCGGTGAACGATGCCGCGCCAGCCAGCGATATCGGCTTTCCCTTCAATATCCGGCTGGCCATGGCGGGATGGAAAAACCTGTTCTTTGCGCCAGCACGTTTCGAGCCGGAGGCCGGCAAGTCTGACGTCTATAATCGTGGCAGATATCTTGCCTATGGCCCGGCCCATTGTGTCGCCTGTCACACGCCGCGCAATGCGCTGGGGGTGCTGGACTGGGATCAGGCGCTGACCGGCTCGCCGGGCGGCGTCGGCGGCAAGGCGCCGTCACTAACCCGTGCGGCGCTACTTGCAGAGGGCTATGACGTCGAGACGCTGGCGCAGACACTGGCCGATGGTTTCACGCCCGGCTTTGATGTGCTGGGCGCGGCGATGGGCGAGGTGATTGCCGAGGGCACGTCGCAATGGACTCGAGAAGATCGACAGGCAATCGCGGAATATCTGCTGGCTGAGTAGTCAGGCTTCGGCGCGGATCGCCAGTGCCTCTTGCAGGTTCATGCTGGTGTGGTGCTCCCAACCCAGCTCGGCCTTGGGAAAATCGATGCGGTAATGACCGCCCCGGCTTTCAGTGCGCTTGAGGGCGGCCGCCGCCACCAGCGTGGCCGAAGTGGTCATATTGAGGAATGCGCTGGTGACATGTTCCGCCGTGGTCTCGAGCCGGGCGATCTGGCGCAGTGCCTGCTTGAGCCCGTTGGCATCACGCTCGACACCGACCAGATCGGTCATTACCCGGCGTAACTGCTGCACGGCGGGCAGGTCGCGCAGAACGGCCTCGGCCTTGGCGCCTTCGACTTCGTCCCATTCAATCCCCTTGAACGGGGCAAGAGTGCGTACGGATTCGAGGCCGCCAATGTCATCGGCGATGCGCGCGCCATAGACGGTGGCTTCCAGGAGGGAATTGGAGGCCAGTCTGTTGGCGCCATGCAGTCCGGTGCAGCTGGCCTCGCCACAGACCCAGAGCCCGGGTAGTGACGAGCGCCCGCGCTCATCGACCTCGACGCCGCCCATATGGAAATGCGCTGCAGGGGTGACCGGGATCAAGCCGCCGACCGGGTCGATGCCGGCGTCGAGACAATATTGGGACACTGTGGGAAAACGGGTGAGAATATCGGCGCCGAGTACCTGTCGGGTGTCGAGGAAAACCTTGCGGCCCGCCTGGATCTGCCGGAAATTGGCGCGGGCGACAATGTCGCGGGGCGCCAGCTCGGCATCGGGATGAATGGCGGGCATGAAGCGCTCGCCCAGATCATTGACCAGAATGGCGCCCTCACCGCGCAGGGCTTCGGTGGCCAATGGGGCGGGGTCGGCGCCGGTGGCAATGGCGGTGGGGTGGAACTGGACGAATTCGGCGTCGGCGATCTGTGCGCCGGCTCGGGCGGCCATGCCCATGGCGTGGCCGCGCACGCCGGGCGGGTTGGTGGTGACAGCATAGAGCCCGCCCAGCCCGCCGGCGGCCAGTACGGTGGCGCGCGCGCGAATGAAGATGGGTTCAGAATAGCGGTCACCCAGCCTGCGGCAGAACACCCCGACAATGCGGCCATTGTCCCGGGCGAGGCTGAGCGCGGTAATGCCCTCGACCACACGAATGGACGGGGTGCGGCGCACCTGGGCGATGATGGCCTGCATGATCGCCCAGCCCGCCCGGTCACCTTCAACCTTGACGATGCGGTTGGCCGAGTGGGCGGCTTCCTTGCCCAGCGCATAATTGCCGAAATCGTCGCGATCAAACGGCGTACCCCAGCGCGCCAGATCCGCAATGCGGGCGGCGGCTTCAGCGGTGACGCTTTCGGCGGTGCCGTGATCGACAATGCCGGCGCCAGCCATTTCGGTATCGAGGGCATGGGCGTGCGAACTGTCGCCCTGGCCGACCGCAGCGGCCACGCCGCCCTGGGCCCAGGCCGAACTGGCCCCCGTGCCCAGCGGCTTGGGAGACAATACCGTCACCGGTCGCGGCGCCAGCTTGAGTGCGGTGAACAATCCGGCCAGGCCTGCACCCACGATCAGGGCGCCGTCGGCATTGAGGGTATTGTCAATGATGGTCATGGCGGTTCCAGATGGTTCTCAAACTACGCAATTGCCCGTAAGGTGTTTGCCATAGCAAGACCGGAGCTGTGGCGATGGCTGGTTCGACTGACGACAACGGGTTGGGCGAAGAGCGCCAGACCGGCTTTGCAGCGGCGGCGCCGCTCGAAGCTTATGAAGCGATCTATCGATTGGTGCTCAGCGCCTATAGCTATCGCTGTGCGCTGACAGGTGAACAATTTCTGCCCGATATTGGTCTGCTGCACCCCCATCTCACAGTCGAGGCGATCAGGCCGCGCGACGTCGGCGGGCCGCTGCAGATCAACAATTATATCGCGCTTGAAGAGCATGCGGCTCGGGCCTTTCGACGGGGGCAGATTCTGATCGAGGATGACTACCGGATCGTCGTGCCCAATCCGGATGCGCTGGATTACGCCGTGCTGGTGCGGCTCAATGCCAGTGGGCGTCTACTGGTGCCGGCCGAGGGGTTGTTCCAACCCAGCGCGGCTCATCTGGCCTTCCGTCGCCTGAGCGTGCTGGGGTCCTAGTCGCCCTTGCGACTCATCTCGATCATCCGTTCGACGGCCTGGCGCGCGGCGGGGATGATCTCTTCGGGCACGGTGACCTCCTCGGTCATGGTGTGCAGCGACCACAGCACATTCTCGAGATTGATGCGCTTCATATGCGGGCAGATATTGCAGCCCCGCAGGAAGTCGACGCCGGTGGTTTCGCTGGCGACATTGTCGGACATCGAGCACTCGGTGACCATCACGACGCGGGCCGGGCGGGTGGTCTTGACCCAGTCAATCATGGCGGCGGTTGAGCCGGCAAAGTCTACCGCGTCGATCACCTCGGGCGGGCATTCGGGGTGGGCGATGATCTTGGCGGTGGGATAGGCGTGGCGCAGTTCGGAAATGTCTTCGGCGGTGAAGGTTTCGTGCACTTCGCAGGCGCCGGCCCAGGTGATGATCTTCTTTGAGGTTTTCTTGGCGGTGTTCTTGGCCAGATACTGGTCGGGGATCATGATGACGGTGTCGCCATCGACGCGGTTGACGATGTCGAGCGCATTCGAGGAGGTGCAGCAGACATCGGTGACCGCTTTGACTGCTGCGGAGGTGTTGACATAGGTCACTACCGGCACGCCAGGATACATTTCCCGCATGGCGAGGACGTCGTCGACAGTAATCGAATCGGCCAGCGAGCAGCCGGCGCGGCTATCGGGAATGAGTACGGTCTTGTCAGGGTTGAGCAGCTTTGAGGTCTCAGCCATGAAGTGCACCCCGCACTGCACGATTACCTGCTGGCGAACCTTGGTGGCCTCGATGGCCAGCTGCAGGCTGTCGCCGACAATGTCGGCAACGCCGTGATAGATCTGCGGGGTCTGGTAATTATGGGCGAGGATGATCGCATCCTTCTCCGCCTTGAGCCGGTTGATCTGGAAAATCAGCGGCGCATAGAAGGCCCATTCGATCTCGGGGATTTTTTCGCGTACCCGCTCAAACACCTTGGCCGTCGCGCGCTCAACGGCCTTGGAGTATTTGAGGTCGAAATGATCGGCAAGAATGACGCGGGCCTCAGCGAGTGGGGTAATCGCGTTGATTGTCTGCACCATGGATGTCCTCCCGAGGCCGTGGCGGAACCTAGGGATTATTCGCGCGCTTTTCAATCAACAGGGTTGCAGGAAATTTGCCAAGCTCCTAACCCTTGGCCATCCCATCGCTGAGAGGCCCCCAATGCCGCAAGATACTGCCGCCCTTCGCTCCATCCTGTCGCTGGCGCCTGTGGTGCCGGTCATCATTCTCGATGATGTCAGTCAGGCGCGGCCATTGGCTGAAGCGCTGGTGGCTGGCGGCCTGCCGATTCTGGAGGTGACGCTGCGTACACCCAATGCGCTCAAGGTCATGGAAGAAATGGCCAAGGTCACCGGCGCGATTGTCGGGTCGGGCACAGTGCGCAACGCGCTGCATATGCGGCAGTCGGTCGATGCCGGTTGCCGGTTCATGGTCTCTCCGGGCATTTCACCGCGCATTCTGGATGCGGCCGATGATATCGGCATTCCGCTGTTGCCCGGCATTGCCACCCCCAGTGAGGCGATGACCGCCTCAGAACGCGGCTATGGGTTCCTCAAGTTCTTTCCGGCCGAAGCCAATGGCGGCGCACCGGTGCTCAAGGCACTGGCCTCGCCGCTGGCCGACATCACATTCTGCCCGACCGGTGGCATCGATGCGGCCAAGGCGAAGGTCTATCTGGGCCTGTCCAATGTCATCTGCGTGGGCGGCTCATGGATCATGCCGGCCGATGCGCTGGCGACCAATGATTGGGCCCGTATTGAAACGCTGGCCCGCGAAGCCAGCCAGTTGCGGGGCTGACCGGATGTGACCATGATCCCCGATGACGGCCTCACCCATCTCAGGATCACCCTGAGCGAGACGGCCTATATCGGTCCGGGTCGTGCCGACCTGCTCGAACTGATCGCCAGCACCGGCTCGATTTCGGCGGCCGGCAAAGCCATGGGCATGAGCTACAAGCGCGCCTGGAGCCTGGTGCAGGCGCTCAATGGCGGGTTCGGGGTGGCTCTGGTGGACTCCAGTCGCGGTGGTGCCCATCAGGGTGGTGCCCAATTGACCGAGGCTGGCCAAATGGTGCTTGAACGCTATCGCGCCATGCAGGCCAGCACGCGGCAGGCCATCGCCGGCGATGTCGCCGCACTTCGGCAGAAACTCGATATGGTGCTGCAGAAATAACGCTTGCCCCTCCGGACGGGCTTTGCCACAACCGATATGGATGCCAAGCCATATCGGAGCGTTCGATGACCCGCGCCCTTTTGACCACGCTACTGGCGGGCCTGTTGCTCACCAGTGCCGTGCATGCCGAAACCGTCAATGTCGCCGTCGCTGCCAATTTCACCAGGGTCGCCGAAGAACTGGCACCGCTCTTTATGGCCGCGAGCGGCCATGATGTCAGCTACAGCTTTGGCGCCACCGGCCAGCTCTATAATCAGATCAGCCAGGGGGCACCGTTCGAGCTGTTCCTTGCCGCCGACGACGAGCGTCCGAGCAAGGCGGTGGAAGAAGGCTTTGGCGTCGATGGCACGGTGTTTACCTATGCGATCGGCGCATTGGCGCTGTACAGCACCACGCTCGACCTCGCCGATGGCAAAGCCGTGCTGGAAGCGGGGGGCTTCGACAAGCTCGCCATTGCCGATGCTGCCGCTGCGCCCTATGGCCGCGCCGCCACCGAGGCCCTTGCGGCGCTCGGGCTCACCGATGCCATCACGCCCAAGCTGGTTACGGGCGAGAATATCAGCCAGACGCTGCAGTTCATCGAGAGTGGCAATGCCGAGCTGGGCTTTGTCGCGGCCAGCCAGGTGGTCGGCAAGTCGCGCGTCTGGATCGTGCCGGCGGCGTTGTTCGAACCTATCCGGCAGAATGCCGTACTGCTCAAGACCGGCCACGCCAATCCGGCGGCGACCGCCTATATCGACTTCCTCAGGAGCGATGCTGCTGTTGCGGTCATTGAGGCGGCAGGCTACGTCGTCGAATAGTGGTTTGTCTCTGGCTGCCGCCTCGGCGGACGCGCCCCCCCATTGCGGGGGCGGTGCCGTCCGGCGGAAGCGGCCCCAGGGGCCAAACCAATAGCAGCGTGCAAGGAGCTACCGTGAGCTTTGCCGATCTTTGGACGCCGGTCCGCCTGACGCTGATGCTGGCCGCCATCAATACCATCGTCCTGCTGCTGGCCGGCACCCCGATCGCCTGGTGGCTGGCGCGTAGCAAAAGCCGCTATCGGGAGCTGGTAGGGGCGGTGGTGGCCATGCCGCTGGTGTTGCCGCCCACCGTGCTTGGCTTCTATCTGTTGATAGCGCTCGGCCCCAACGGGCCGGGTGGCTGGCTAGCCGGGTTTTGGGGCGGGCGCACGCTGGCCTTTTCGTTCACCGGCCTGCTGATAGGCTCGTTTTTCTATTCACTGCCGTTCATGGTGCAACCCTTGCGGAACGGCTTTGCCGCCATCGGCAATGATCCGCTCGAAGTGGCGTCGAGCCTTGGCGCCAGCAACTGGCAGCGCTTCTGGCGCGTGGCGCTGCCGCTGGCCCGGCCGGGCTACATCACCGGTGGGGTGATGACCTTCGCCCATACCGTGGGCGAATTCGGCGTTGTGCTGATGATTGGCGGCAACATTCCCGGCGAGACCAAGGTCATCGCTATCGCGCTCTATGACTATGTCGAGCGTCTGCAATGGGGTGAGGCGCACCTCATCGCTGCCGGCATGGTGGTCTTCGCCTTCGTGGTGATCGCGGTGACGTTGACCATTGACCGCCGCATCAACGTGCCCATGCCTTAGGCTGCTGTCGCACCAATGGCCTTGAGCATCGCCTTGGTGATGGATTGATCGAGCTTGAAATAATCCGCCCAGGGGTCGGGCGCCTTGGCGCGTTCGGCAGCCATGGCAAGGGAGAACTGGTTGGCGGCCTTGACGGTCTTGAGCTCGTCCCAACTCACCGGCACGGCCGCAGGAGCACCTTCTCGCGAGCGGCTGGACCAGGGTGCGATGGCGGTTGAGCCGCGTTCATTGCGCAGGTAATCGATAAACAATTTGCCCTTGCGCTTGGCCTTGCTCATGGTGGCGACATAGCGGTCCGGCTGATCGTCAGCCATCCGCTGCGCCAGGTTTTTGCAGAAGGCCTTGACCGTGGGCCACTCGACCCTTGGGGTGAGTGGCGCGATGACATGCACGCCTTTGCCACCCGAGACCAGCGGATAGCTTTTAAGGCCAAGAGCGTCGAGCACGTCGCGAATATCGCTGGCAGCGGCGCGCACCTCGGCAAAGCCCAGTCCTTCATCGGGATCGATGTCGAAGATAATCCGCTCGGGTTTTTCGATGTCCTTGGTGCGGGCGCCCCAGAGGTGCCATTCCAGCACGTTCATCTGGGTGCCAGCGATCAGCCCGGCCAGGTTGTCGATATAGAAATAGTCTTCCTCGCCGCCGTCCTTTTCGGTGACCAGCAGGGACTTCATGGCATCGGGAAAGCCCCCGGTGTCGTGCTTCTGGAAGAAGCAGTACTTGGCGCGCCCCTGCGGACAGCGCAGCAGGCTGAGCGGGCGGTTGGCGGCGTAGGGCAGCATGCGGTCGGCGACGGCAGCATAATAGGCCACCAGATTGGCCTTGGTCACGCCCTGGCCGGGATAGATCACCCGATCGGGGCTGGTCAGCTTGATGCCGGCGGCCTCCGCGGCGGCCATGCCGGCCTCGTCAGTCAGGAGACCAAACTCGGACTTGGATTTGGATTTGGGCTGGGCATCGACGTCCTCCGCGACGGGCTGCTCCAGCGCGACGTCTGCGGCAGGCTTGTCCTCGCGCAGGCCGAGAAAGGAAGGATGGCGCAGAATGCCGTCCGGGGTGAATTCGGCGTAGCCGATCTCGGCGACCAGTTCGGGCGTGACCCAGCGGGCCGTCCGGGCGATCGTCTTGGGGACGTCGACAAAGGGGCTGGTCTTGCGGGCGCGGGCGTCGAGTCGGGCCTGCAGGGAGTCGGCCTGATCGACGGTAAAGCCGGTGCCAACGCGGCCCCGATAGATCAGCTTGCCATCCTCCCAGGTGCCCAGCAGCAAGGAGGCGAAAGACCGCTTCTTGGTTGATGGTGACCAGCCGGCAATGACAAATTCCTGACGGCGGGTGCATTTGATCTTGAGCCAGCTGCGATTGCGCTCCCCGCGATAGGGTGCGTCAGCCTGCTTGGCGATGATGCCCTCATGACCTTCGCGGCAGATGGCGTCGAACACCTTCTGGCCATTGCCGGTAACGTGGGCAGAAAACTGCACCAGAGACGAGCTGTCGATCTTGCCCAGCAGGGTTTCGAGACGGTCCTTGCGCTCGGTGAGCTTAAGCCCCGTAAGGTCTTCGCCGTCCTGTTCAAGCAGGTCAAAGGCAAAGAAGCTGAGCGGGCCGCCACTGGAGAGGTGGTCCTTGAGGGTAGAAAAATCGGCACGGCCCTTGCCGTCAAAGGCGCACAGCTCGCCATCGATCAGCGCGCTGCCTTTGGTGATGCGGGTGAGCGGGGGCACGATGGCGGCAAACTGCTCGGTCCAGTCCTTGCCGGTCCGGGTATAGAGGCGCACCTGATCGCCGGCGATAGCGGCCTGGCAGCGATAGCCGTCATATTTCATCTCGAACACCCAGCCGCGATCCTCGGGCACCTCGCTCACCAGCGTGGCCAGTTGCAGGGGGCGGAATGTCGGCAGGACGCCGCTGGTTTTGGCACCGCGTTTGGCTTTGGCCGGCACGGGATTGTCGACGGCCTTGGCGGGATCGGAATGCCAGACAGCGTCAGGCTTGGTCCGGGTTTGCTTCTTGGGCTTGAGCCCTTTGGCGATGCCGGCCATGTCGCGGCCGGTCGAGACGGATGTGGTGAAGCGGGGGACCAGGGTCTCCTCGTCCCTGGCGTATTTGTCCCGGTGCTTGATCAGCAGCCAGTTCTCGCGGTCGGGGCCGGTTTTGCGCTTGGTGTCGCGGCCCTTCATGTGCACCAGCACCCACTCGCCTCGCAGGCGTTTGCCATGCAGCCGCATCTTGAGGTCGCCGCTAGCGAGCCCCTGATGGGGGTCGCCAATCGGCTCCCAGGTGCCCTGATCCCAGAGCATTACCGTGCCGCCGCCATATTCATCCTTAGGGATGGTGCCTTCAAAGCTGCCATAGTCAATCGGGTGATCCTCCACCCGCACCGCCAGCCGCTTGTCGGCAGGATTGTCTGAGGGACCCTTGGTGACGGCCCAGCTCTTGAGCACGCCGTCGAGTTCGATGCGGAAGTCGAAATGCAGCCGTGTGGCGTCATGCTTTTGCACCACGAAGCTCTTGCCGCCGGCCTGCGCGGCGTCCTCGCCCGAAGGCTCCTGCGTCTTGGTGAAGTCGCGCTTGGCCTGATAATCCTTGAGCAGGGCGTCGGCTGCACTCGCCATAGTCTCTAGCTCGCCTTCTTGCGCGGGGCTGGCTTGGCCGGTGCTTTTTTCCTGCTGCCGGAACTGCTTTCCAGGCTGGATTTCAGCGCCGCCATCAAGTTGACCACATTGGAGCCGCTCGGCTGGGCTTCTTCCGGCTCGTCCTTGGTGGAGATCTTCCTGCCCTTGGATTTGAGTTTGCGCGCGATCAGCTCCCGCAGGGCGGATTGATAGTGATCCTTGAACACCCCAGCATCGAAGGGCGCGGTCTTCTTCTCGATCAGCGCGGTGGCCACCTCGAGCAGTTCCGGGTCAGCCTTCTTGGCCGAGATTTCCGAGAAGAATGGATCGGATTTGCGGATCTCGGCCTCGTAATGCAGCGTCTCAAGCAGCAGGCCGGTGCCAGTCGGCTTGACTGCAACGAGATATTCCTTGCCGCGCAGCGCCAATTGGCCGAGTCCGACCTTCTCGCTGGCGCGCAGGGCATCGCGGATCACCCGAAAAGCATCTTCGGCCAGATCATCAGCCGGGACGACGAAATAGGGCTTGTCGAAATAGATCGGATCAATCTCGCAGGCGCCGACAAACTGGGTCAATTCAAGGGTCTTGCGAGTCTCAAGCTTGACTGCATCAATCTCGTCATTGGTCAGCAGGACATAGTCGCCCTTCTCGTACTCAAAGCCCTTCATGATCTCGTCCTTGTCAACGGGACCAACGCCGGCCACTACTTTTTCGTAGCGTACAGGCTTGCCGGTTGGTTCATGAATCTGGCGGAAACTGGGTTTGGTACTGGCTTTGGTCGCCGTGTAGAGTTCAACGGCAATCGAGACGAGGGAGAGGCGTAACTGGCCTTTCCAGATGGGGCGTGACGCTGGCATGGCGGGCTCGCTGAACTGACGGACTCGGCAACTTAACGACTCCCAACAAGGCTTTGTTCCGCCAAGGACGACGTTGCGTTGGGCTGGGCAGGTGCCTAGTGTCGGACAATCGAAATCATGGGAGAATTGGCGATGGGCACATTTGACGGTTTTCCGCTGGACGGGCTCAGCTTGACGCTGATCGCGCTGGGCATTCTGGCGCTGCTGGTACTGTTTGCGGGGGCCAAGACTGTGCCGCAAGGCCACAATTTTACCGTTGAGCGGTTTGGCAAATACACCAGGACCCTCAGGCCGGGCCTCAATCTGATCGTGCCGTTCATTGATGCCATCGGCAAGCGCATCAACGTCATGGAACAGGTGCTCGACGTGCCGCATCAGGAGGTGATCACGCGCGACAATGCCTCGATCACCGCCAATGGCGTGACCTTCTATCAAATTCTGGATGCGGCGGCGGCGGCCTATGAGGTGTCCGATCTGGAGAACGCCATTCTCAACCTGACCATGACCAATATCCGTACGGTGATGGGGTCGATGGATCTCGATGAGCTGCTGTCCAATCGTGACGAGATCAACCAGCGGCTGCTGCATGTGGTGGACGCTGCTGTCTCGCCCTGGGGTGTCAAAATCACCCGCATCGAGATCAAGGATATCGATCCGCCCAAGGACCTGGTGGACTCGATGGGGCGGCAGATGAAGGCCGAGCGTGAAAAGCGGGCGGCCATTCTGGAAGCCGAGGGCCGTCGGCAGAGTGCAATCCTGCAGGCCGAGGGCGCCAAGCAGGCGCAGGTGCTTGAGGCCGAAGGCCGCAAGGAGGCCGCGTTCCGCGATGCCGAGGCGCGCGAGCGCTCCGCTGAGGCGGAGGCCAAGGCGACCCAGGTGGTGAGTGAGGCCATTGCCGCCGGCAGCGTGCAGGCGATCAACTACTTCGTGGCCAATAATTACATCAAGGCGCTTGAATCGATCGCCAAATCGCCAAACCAGAAGCTGCTCATGCTGCCGATCGAAGCGGCCAGTGTGATCGGGGCAATCGGCGGCATTGCCGAGATTGCCAAGGAGACATTTGGTGGAGCAGCGCCGACAACACCCAGGTCGGCCCGTCCGCCTTCGGCCGGGCAATCCTAGCCGGAGGCTGCCATGCAGATCGTCGATTTTGTTGCCACCAACGGGCATTGGTCCTGGCTTGTCGCCGGGTTGATCTTGTTGGCGCTGGAACTGGTGGTGCCGGGCGGTTTCCTGTTGTGGATGGGCATTTCGGGCATTGCGGTCGGGTTGCTTACCATGGTTCAGCCCATGCCCTGGGCGTTGCAATGGTTGATTTTTGGCGTGCTGTCGCTGCTGACGATCACTGGCTGGGTGCAATGGAACCGCCGCCGGCCTGCGCGGTCTGATCGCCCCTATCTCAACCGCCGGGCCGAGCACTTCATCGGTCACGAAACGGTGCTGGAGCAGGCCATTGAGCAGGGCTTTGGCCGGGTAGTGCTGGGGGATACGGTCTGGCGGGTGTCGGGGCCCGATCTGCCAGCCGGGCAGGCAGTGCGTATCGTCGGTAGTGAGGGCGCTGTTCTCAAAGTCGAGCCGGTGTTCTAAGCGCTTGGCAAAGCTTCGTTAACTATAAGATGGAAGGATCGCCGGACCTCGGATCGGGCTGTCCGCAGGTCAAAATCGGCATGCCGATTGTCTCTATTGGCCAGCGGAGCGATATATGTCCTGGCGAAAGCGGCAATTGATCTGGCGAGCAGGGGTGTTGGGCACCCTGTGCCTGGTTATGCCGGTCATGGCGCAATCGGACCTGCGCACATGGGATGGATCGGGTACCGATAATGATCGGCTGGTCCCCGGTATCTATCCGGCGGACCCGGTGCTCACCAATGGCGACTGGCTCCGCGAACCTGATAATCCGTTTTTTGATGTCGACTGGTCGGTGGCGCTGCGCGGCAGCTATATCAAGGGCAGTCGTGGCGAGCGCTTTGATGTCCTGATGGTGCCATCGGTGGCACTGGACCACACCGGTGCTCGATCAACCGTCAAGGCGACCGGCGACGCCGAGATTGTGCGCCCGAACCAAGACAAGATCGATGTCAGTGCCCTACGCCTGTCGGGTGCGGTTGACTATGCCCTGGATAACAATACCGAACTGACCGGCGGTGGCCGCTTCTCTGTGACGCGGGCGGTGGCCGGTATGCCGGGGGTGGCCAGTAACGTTGCCATAGCGCCCCAGACAATCAGCGGCGGCGGCAATCTGGGTGTGACGCGACAATTCGGCAAATTCAATATCGGTGTGACGGGCGCTGCTGAACGCAATGTCTATGGCACCACAACCCTCACCAATGGGGCGGTTGTCGACAATAGCGAAGAGAATGCCTGGGCGCTCGATGCCGGATTGCGGGTGGGTTTCCAGATCACGCCGATCTTTGAAGTGTTCGGCAGGGCTGGAGTCGGGCGCGATTTGTTCGACCTGCCGTCCACAGCGCTCGGTTTCAAACCCGACGCCACGACCGCCACGCTGGAGGGTGGGGTCACGGGACGATGGCATGGCATTCTCGAAGCAACCGCGTCTACAGGTGTTGTCCTTCGGCGCTTCGATGAGGCCAGCCTGGGCGAAGTCCGCACCCAGATCTATGACGCGCAGCTCAGCTTTACACCCAATCCGACCCTGCGGGTGACGGGCGGGATTTCAACTACCGTGGCGCCGCCTGGCCCCTCCGGGTCAGGGTCGACCCGCATCGGCTATGGTGCCAATGCCGCCGTCGCCTATACGGTCAATTCATGGCTGGCCTTGCGGGCCCTGGCCGATTGGAGCCAGGCCAGCTTTATTGGCAGCGGCGGCACCGAGAGCGGCTATGGCCTGGGGGTGGGCAGTGACTACAAGGTAAACGCCCACACCGCAGTCACGGCGGACTACAATTTCGATCAGTCCGAGAGCTCGGCCAGTGGTGTGCAAGACGCCCACCAGATGACACTTGGCATCACACTGGCGCGTTAGCCGCTACAGCTGGACGCCAAGGTCGAGCTTGTGCAGTTCCTTGATGAAGCCGTCCCGAATATCGGCGCGATCGAGCGCGTAGACCACATTGGCGGTCAAAAAGCCGATCTTGCTGCCGCAATCAAAGCTCTGGCCCTGATACTTGACCCCGGTAAATGGCTGGTGGTGCATCAGGGTCTGCATGGCGTCGGTCAGTTGGATCTCGCCACCGGCACCGCGCGGCTGGTCTGCCAGCAGGTGGAAGATTTCCGGCTGCAAGATATAGCGGCCCGAGATGATCAAATTGGACGGGGCGTCCTCCCGTTTGGGCTTCTCCACCATCTCGGTGATGGCAAAGCCGGTGTCGGGACCTGCGCCGCGCGCAATAATGCCATAGGACGAGACATCCTGCTCGGGCACTTCCTCAACGGCGATGACATTGCCGCCGGTTTCTTCATAGGCGTCCATCATCTGCTTGAGCACGCCGGGTTCACCCTTGAACAGCATGTCGGGCAACAAGAGCGCAAACGGATTGTTCCCCACAATGTCACGGGCGCACCACACGGCGTGCCCCAGACCGAGTGGCTCCTGTTGGCGGGTGAAGCTGGTGTGGCCAGCCGAGGGCAGATCCTTGCGCAGTTCTTCGAGTGCTGCGGTCTTGCCGCGCAGCTCGAGCGTGGTCTCGAGCTCAAACTGCCGGTCGAAATGATCCTCGATCACGCCCTTGTTGCGACCAGTGACGAAAATGAAGTGCTCGATGCCGGCCTCGCGCGCCTCATCGACGGCGTATTGAATCAGCGGTCGGTCAACAACGGTCAGCATTTCCTTGGGCAGGGCCTTGGTGGCAGGCAGGAAACGCGTGCCAAGACCGGCTACGGGAAAAACGGCTGTTCTGACGCGCTTGGACAAAAGTTATCTCTCCGTGCTGTAACTGGAGGTAAAGCTATCGCAACGCTTCTATAATATCACGAGCGAAATTTTCGTTGCAATTGCAGGGAGCTAATTGGATGACGGTATTGGTCACGGGGGGCGCAGGCTACATTGGCAGTCACATGGTGTTGAGCCTTGCCGATGCTGGCGAAACGGTCGTCGTGCTCGACAATCTGACGACAGGCTTTGATTGGGCAATCGATGGTCGCGCGGTGCTGGAAGAGGGCGATGCGGGCGATGTCGATTTTGTTGTAGGATTGATTCAGAAACACGCAATCACCGAGATCGTGCATTTCGCGGGCTCCATTGTGGTGCCGGAATCGGTGAGCAATCCGCTCAAATACTACGGCAACAACACAGCCACTTCGCGCAGCCTGCTTGAGGCTGCGGTCAAGGGTGGGGTCAAGCATTTCATCTTTTCGTCTACCGCCGCCGTCTATGGCATGACCGGCCTGGCGCCCGTGGTCGAGACGACGGCGCTCAATCCAATGTCGCCCTATGGCCGCTCCAAGCTGATGACCGAGCTGATGCTGGCCGACGTCGCCGCCGCGCACCCGCTGACCTATGGCGCGCTGCGCTACTTCAACGTCGCCGGC
>NZ_JAUYGL010000141.1 GCF_030689745.1 Devosia sp. | reverse complement strand
ACCTGCACATGATAGGTTCGGCTTTTCTCGCCCAATGCCGTCTCAATGGCCAGCAGCAGGGCATCGATCCCCTGCCCCTTCACTGCTGATACGGGCACCACGGCGGCAACCTTGCCCACCGGCGTAATGCTGGCAAGTGCGTCCTCAAGCGGCAGATCGTCCCGTCCCAACAGGTCAATCTTGTTCCAGACCTCAATGATCGGCGTGGTTTCGGCCGAAACACCCAGATCGGCCAGCACACCGATAACATCCAGTGCCTGTGCCAGATGGTCCGGATTGGCGACATCACGGGCATGCAGGATCACATCGGCGTCGATCACCTCCTCAAGCGTGGCGCGGAACGCTGCGACCAGATCGGTCGGCAAATCGGCGACAAAGCCAACCGTATCGCTCAGCATGACGTCGCGGCCATGCGGCAGTTCCAGCTTGCGCACCGTGGTGTCCAGCGTGGCAAACAGCAAATCCTTGGCGAACACGTCCGATCGCGTCAACGCATTGAACAAGCTCGATTTTCCGGCATTGGTATAGCCGACCAGCGCGACAATGGGCGTACCTTCGCGTTGCGAACGCTGCTGCATACGGGTCTTCTTGACCTTCTCCAGCCGATCCTCAAGCAACACGATGCGGTCCATGATCTGGCGCCGATCGCTTTCGATCTGCGTCTCGCCCGGGCCACCCATGAAGCCGCTGCCACCGCTGCCGCGCTGGCGTTCAAGGTGGGTCCAGGAGCGGACGAGACGGCCCTTCTGATAGTTCAGATGGGCCAGTTCGACCTGCAGCACGCCTTCACGCGTTGCGGCCCGGTCGCCAAAGATCTCCAGGATCAGCCCGGTCCGGTCCAGCACCTTGGCGCCGGTTTCCGTTTCGAGATTGCGCTGCTGAATCGGTGTCAGCTGTGCATCAACCAGCAGCAGATCAATTGTCTCGTCCTTGACGCGCGCCGCCAGGGTCTCGGTATGGCCGCCGCCGATAAAGGTCGCTGGCTTGATTTCGCGGACCTTGATGACCTCGGAAAAGATGATGTCGAGCCCGATGGCCTCGGCCAGACCCTCGAACTCAGCCTGACGCGCCTCGATGGAATGCTGCGAGAAGTGCCCCCGTACATCAGGCACCACAACGCCGACGCGGAACGGCCGGTCCCGCTGGTCAATAAACGCCTTTGGGCCGCCCTTTTGGACGGCCTCGTCGTCGTCATCAAATTCGTTCATGTAAACTCGTTAGTCACTGTCTTGAGGCTGCTCGGGATCGAACAGCTGGATTGGCGCGCCTGGCATGATTGTCGAGATGGCGTGCTTGTAGACAAGCTGCGACTGCGCATCGCGGCGCAGTAGCAGACAGAAATTGTCAAACCAGGTGATCACCCCCTGCAGCTTGACGCCATTCACCAGAAAAATGGTGACCGGCACCTTCTGCTTGCGAACGTGATTGAGGAAGGTATCTTGTAGGTTTTGCTGCTTTTCGCTGCCCATGGAGGCCTCTAGTTTCGCGGCATTGCTTGTCGCTGTTGTCGTTGCGCTTGCCCGCCTGCCGGCAACGGACTGCCGCCCAGTCCGCCCGCTGTGCATTTATCACACACCCAGCACTATGGCACAGTTCCAATTTCATGCCTACCCGGACTAAACGCATGGCAGGGTACGAAAATTTACCTTCGCTACAACCCCAATGACTTGATCTTGCGGTGCAGCGCGCTACGTTCCATGCCAACAAATTCTGCCGTCTTGGAAATATTTCCGCCAAACCGTTCAATCTGCGCCAACAGATACTGCCGTTCGAACACTTCGCGCGCATCGCGCAGCGGCAGGCTCATCAGATGGGCGGAGGCATCGGTGTCGCCAACAGTTGGCAGCACTTCACCGATATCGGACGGCAGCATCGCCGCAGTGATCAAGCCATCCTCGGGCTGCTGGTCTTTCATCAGAATCAATAGCCGCTCGATGGAGTTGCGCAATTGCCGTGCATTGCCCGGCCATTCCTGCGCCTGCAGCACGGCCATGGCGTCGTCGCCGACGGTCAGGCGCTGCAGATTGTGCATCCGCGCCACCTGCTCAATGAACACCTGGACCAGTGGCGGCACGTCCTCACGCCGTTCCTTCAGCGGGATCAGGGGCAGCGGCACGATCGAGAGCCGGTGGAACAGGTCCGAGCGGAACTCGCCACTCTCGACCTGGGAAGCCACATTCTGTGAACTCGAGGCGATGATCCGGACGTCGATTGGTACCGCCTGGGTGCCACCGACCCGGTTGAAACGGTTCTCCACCAGGGTGCGCAGCAACAGTGCCTGGGTCTGGGCCGGCAGCGTGGTCACCTCGGACAGATAAAGTGTGCCCCCATGGGCCTTCTCGAGTGCCCCGACCTCCACTTTTAGAATGCCGCTCTTCTCGCGCATTTCGCGCCCGAACAGCACAACGGGGACTTCTTCGGGAGCATAGAGCGAGGCATTGATCTCGACAAAGGGCGAATCGGCGCGCGGGCTGCGCTGATGGATCATCCGCGCTACCAGACCTTTGCCGGCCCCCGATGGGCCGGAAATGAAGATGCGCGAATTGGTCGGCGCCGACTTCTCGATGGTCGCCCGGATCGCCTGCAATGCCCCTGAGGTACCCACCATGTCGATGTTCTTGCTGGCTGAGCGTTCCTTGAGCTCTGCCACCTCATTGCGCAGCCGCGTTGCCTCCATTGCCCGCTGGGTTATGTGCAGCAAACGATCAATCTTGAAGGGCTTTTCGATATAGTCATAGGCACCGCGGCGAATGGCCGAGACGGCGGTTTCGACATTGCCATGCCCCGAGATCATCACCACCGGCATGTCCGGATGCTGGCTCTGGAAAACATCAAGCAATTGCAGCCCGTCCAGCCGCGATCCCTGCATCCAGATATCGAGGAACACCAGGCTGGGCCGCCGCCTGGCGATTTCGTTCAGACCACTATCGGCATCATGGGCCTGCCGGGCCTCATAGCCCTCATCCTCCAGAATGCCGGCGATCAGGTCGCGGATATCGTCTTCGTCATCGATGATCAGGATATCGAGTGCCATTATTTATGAACCGCCGCTGATTGGAGCGACTCCTCCTGTGGAGCAGTCGGAGCGGACAAACCTGCCCCCTCCTCTGCCGCTAACGTCTTGATGGGAGATTGCAAAGGCAGCGTGAAAGTCACGCAGGCCCCGACCCGACCGGTGGCGTCGGGCTCAGCGTCGACCAGCTCAACGATACCGCCGTGCTGCTCGATGATTTTGGCCACGATGGCCAGGCCAAGGCCGGTGCCCTTTTCTCTTGTCGTCATGTAGGGCTCAAGCAGGCGCTGCCGGTTTTCCCTGGGCCAACCCTTGCCATTGTCCGATACTGAAATTCGCGCATGGTTACCCTCAATGTGACCCTCCACGGTAATGACGGGTTGCAGATCTTCACTGCGATCGACCAATTCGAACGATTCCACAGCGTTCTTGATCAGATTGGTCAGCGTCTGGGAGATCAGCCGGACGTCACACCACGCCACGATTGGCTCATCGGGCAATGTGGTGACGATGGAGATTTCCGGCAACCGCACGCTCTCAAGAAACACTGCCTGCCGCACGGTGTCAGAGAGGTCCGCAAGTTCTGGCGCCGCTTCGGGCATGCGCGCAAAGGCCGAAAACTCATCGACCATGCGGCCAATATCGCCCACCTGCCGCACAATGGTATTGATGCACTTGTCGAAAATTTCGCGGTCACCCTCAAGCTTGGAGCCATAACGGCGGCGCAAGCGTTCGGCGGACAACTGGATCGGGGTCAGCGGATTCTTGATTTCATGGGCAATCCGGCGGGCCACGTCGGCCCAGGCGCTGATGCGCTGCGCCGATTCAAGGTCGGTGATGTCGTCAAATGTCAGCACGTAGCCCTTGGATTCGGTGATGGACCCTTCCCGCGTCAACTGCACCTGATAGGTCCGCCGATCGGCTTCATTGCCCAGCTGGATCTGATCGCGAACCTGGCCACGCCGCGCCGAACGTGCCCGCTCCAGAATGGGGGCCAGTTGCGGCATGGCCACCTCAATGCGCTCACCCATCAGGCCGATTTCGTCGCGTCCCAGCATCTCGCAGGCCCGCGCATTGACCAGCGTCACGGTGCCGAATGGATCGAGCCCGATAATCCCGGCCGACACGCCCTCCACTACCGCCTCGGTAAACTGACGGCGCTTCTCGTTCATTTCATTGGCAGCCAGCAGAGCTTCGCGCTGATACTTAAGTTGCTGCGTCATGCGGTTGAAACCGCTGGACAAATCACGCAAATCTCCTCGGCCTTCTTGCACCGGAACCTGGACGTCGAGGTCACCGCCGCGCACACGTGTGGAAGCGATCATCAGGTTGCGGATCGGGTCCACGAAACGGTTGGCCAGGGCAATGCCAATCCACAGTGCCGCCAGCAGCAGCACCACGGCCAGGCCGACATACATGATGGTGAAGGTGATCTGGAACACCAGCCGATTGGAGGCATATTGCCGATATTCGGTAATGTTCTCCTCGGTCAGCCGCATATATTCGAGCACTTCGGCTTCCACCGGTCGGGCCACGAACAGAAAGGTGTCGTCATAACCGCGCAGCTTGATCACCGAGCCGACCAGATTGACCCGCCCCGGGGCAATGGCCGCCGGAACGCCTTCAACCAGCCCGGTCGTAATCCCGTCAGGCAGTTTTGGGTAGGCGCCCTGCACCGCAATCTGCGCCCGCATCAGAGTCTCGCCCTGGCTGTTGACCAGTGAGGTAAACGGCAATGAACGCGTTACGGCCAGGGCCGTCAGAATGCCCTGAAACCGTTGCGGATCGCTGTCATAGGTCGGCTTAGCCTGCTCGAGTTCAGTGGCGGTCCAGATAATGTCATCGCGCAGCACCTGCGCGTGTTCGAGCATGTAGGAGCGCGCCACCAGCCGCGAACTCTCCACCATGGCGCGTGTCCGTTCGCTGAACCACTGATCAAGCCCCTGATTGAGCGCAATCGTCGCCACAACCGCCACAATGGCCGCCGGGATCGCCGCCACCAGGGCAAACATCGTGACCATGCGGATCTGCAAGCCGGCGCCGGCCTGTTTGCGTATGCGCGCCTGAAACAGCAGCGCCGCCTCGGTCACCACCAGGGCAATCACCAGCAGGACCAGCACACCCGTGACAATCCAGATCACGGTCCACACCGTGGCCGATGGTTCAATATTGGTCGCGCCCGTCAGAATCAGGAACGAGATTGAGGACATCATCACCGAGGCAACGACGACCACAAAGCCCAGGACGCGGAGCGGCGCATTGCTGCGCATGCCGAATAGTGGCGCGCGTGCAGGCTTGCCGGCGTCATCTCCCGAAGCCCGCCTTGGCTCGTCTTCGCTGGTGGTTAGATCACTCATAAATGCCGAATGGCACTCCATTTCCGACCGCAAGCGGCGAGCCTGACGCAATTCGCCGGACCCTTCAAGACAATTGTTGCCAAAATGTGACACCGATCGCCGTCGTCGATGGCGGCAAAACACACCGGCGGCGTGTTTTCAGGCGATCGGGCGCAAAGCGCTACGCTCGCAGGGCCAGATTGTACCACAAAACCGATCTGGTGGGCTCTGGTGCCAGGACCTGGGGTCTCTAACCGTTCCGCCGGCTGTGCTTGACGATCTCAATGCTATGCGTGCGGATTTTCTTGCGCAGCGTGTTGCGGTTGAGCCCGAGCAGGTCCGCTGCCTTGATCTGATTGCCGCCGCAGGCATTGAGCGCCATGGCAATCAGCGGTGCCTCGACCCGGTCGATCACGCGCTGGTAGAGCCCGGGAGGCGGCAGCTCGGGTTCATACTCGCGCAGCACCTGGCCGACATGGGTTTCTACCGCCATGGACACATCGATCGGCCCCGCTGGACCGGACGGCGAGTTGTGCTCGACGATGTTGAGCTCGTTCTGCACGATTTCGGCTGAAATGCTCTCATCGGCATAAAGCGCCGACAGCCGCCGCACCAGGTTCTCCAGCTCGCGCACATTGCCCGGCCAGGAATAGTTCTGCATCAGCTTGATGGCTTCCGGCGAGATCGACTTCACCGGCTCACCCTCGCGCTGCGCCACCTTGAGAAAGTGCAGCGCCAGATCGCCCACATCGTCAACTCGCTCGCGCAAGGGCGGCAGGCGGATCGGCACCACATTAAGCCGATAGTACAGATCCTCGCGGAACAGTCCCTGCCGGATCATCTGGCTGAGATCGCGATGGGTTGCCGCCACGATGCGCACATTGGTCTTGATCGCGCTACGACCGCCAACCATGGTGTATTCGCCCTCCTGCAGCACGCGCAACAGTCGGGTCTGGGCATCCATCGGCATATCCCCGATCTCGTCGAGAAACAGCGTGCCCCCCTCGGCCTGCTCGAACCGGCCAGAAGAGCGCGTATTGGCGCCGGTGAAGGCACCCTTCTCGTGGCCGAACAGTTCAGCCTCAATCAGATCGCGCGGAATGGCCGCCATGTTGATGGCCACGAACGGGCCGTTGCGGCGCTTGCCGAAGTCATGCAGCGCCCGCGCCACCAGCTCCTTGCCGGTGCCGCTTTCGCCGGTAATCATCACCGTCAGATCGGTCTGCATCAGCCGCGCCAAGGCTCGATAGATGTCCTGCATCGCGGTAGAGCGGCCCACCAGCGGCATGGTTTCACCGGGCTCTTCAGCATCGCGCTCGGCTTTGGTTGGCTTTTTGGCATCCGCCAGTGCCCGCGCCACCACCGAGAGCACTTCGGTGATGTCGAAGGGCTTGGGCAGATATTCATAGGCCCCCACTTCGGAAGCACGGATGGCCGTCATGAAGGTGTTTTGCGCACTCATCACGATCATCGGCAGATCGGGCCGCAGCTTCTTGATCTTGGGCATCACCTCAAAGGCGTTGCCATCGGGCATCGCCACGTCGGTGATCAGAATGTCGCCCTCGCCCCGGCTCACCCAGTTCCACATGGTGGAGATATTGCCGGTCGGTCGGACCTCATAGCCGGCGCGGGTCAACGCCTGATTGAGTACCATGCGGATGGCGGCATCGTCATCGGCTAGCAGGACAACGTGGCTCATGCCATTCCCTCTTTTTGTGAATTCTGGGCGGGACCGCTCGCCACGGGTAGTAGAATGCGGAATTTGGTGCGGCCGGGCCGGCTGTCACAATCAATCACCCCGCCATGGTCGCCGACAATCTTGGCGACCAGCGCCAGACCCAGGCCGGAGCCGTTCTGCTTGGTGGTGACAAAGGGATCAAACAGGAAGGGCAGGATATCGGCTGGCACACCCGGACCATTGTCCTCGATGGTGATTTCGAGCGGCAGCGATATACGCTCGGAAACGCCGGTCACCGCAATGCGAATGCCGGGCCGGAACGCCGTTGAGAACTTGATCTCGGGATTCTGTGTCCGATCAAGGGACTCCGAGGCGTTCTTCACCAGGTTCAGGAAGACCTGGATCAACTGGTCGCGGTTGCCATGCACCGGTGGCAACGATGGATCATAGTCTTCCGAGAAGGCAATGCCGCGCGCCACGCCATTGCGCGCCAGCAGTTTCACCCGGTCCAGCACGACGTGGATATTGATGGGTTCGCGCTCCATCGGCCGTTCATCGCCAAACACTTCCACCCGGTCGATCAGATGCACGATCCGGTCGGTTTCCTCGCGGATCAGGCGGGCCAGCGGGATTTCCTCGCTGGTCACGGTCTGCTCCAGCAATTGGGCCGCACCGCGAATGCCCGAGAGCGGGTTCTTGATCTCATGTGCCAGCATCGAGGCGAGCCCCGTCACCGACCGTGCAGCGCCACGCGACACCATCTGCCGGTCGATCTTGTCGGCCATGGTCCGTTCCTGGATCAGCAGCGCCACTCCCCCGTCATTGTCGGTCAGCGGGCTGGCGAACACGTCGGCGATACGTTCATCGCCAAACCGCGACGACCCCACCAGCACCCGATACTCCGTCATCGGGGACCGCCGCAGCGCCACGGTTTCAACCAGGCTGATAATGGGCGAACCAAAGGCGATCAGATCGTCGAGCCGATGGCGGATCAGCACACTCTGGGAGGCGCCAAAAAACGCTTCAGCCGCATAGTTGACGAAAACGATCTGCCGATCGTCGCCGCACACGATGATCGGCTGGGGCAAGGCTTGAATGACCGCTGCGGCAGATACCGAAATGGCCGCGTCTTTGGCCTCAATTGCGCTCATCATGCAGCCTTCCGGTCGTCTGAAAAAATGTTGCCGATCATGGTGAGTACCGCGGCGGGGGTGTCGTTATTGAGAAGCGCAGCGCGGGTTGGCTTGTCCAGATCAATACCCGCTGCCGCCAGATACCAACCCAGATGCTTGCGCGCGGCCCGCAGGCCGACGGCCACGCCGTATTCGACCAGCATGTCCTCATATTGCTCGCAGATCAGCGCCACCAGCGCCGCGCCGCCCGGCTGCTCCAAGGGCACCTTGCCACCCAGTGCCGCGCCAATCTGGCCGACCCGCCAGGGTTGCCCCTGCGCCCCCCGCCCCAGCATCACCGCCGCTGCCCCCGATAGCTGTAACGCCTCGCGCGC
The DNA here is from genome assembly GCF_030689745.1 of Devosia sp. Classification (GTDB taxonomy): domain Bacteria; phylum Pseudomonadota; class Alphaproteobacteria; order Rhizobiales; family Devosiaceae; genus Devosia; species Devosia alba. The sequence continues at coordinate 32,988 of NZ_JAUYGL010000141.1, read as the reverse complement.
CGCATCGAGGTCCACAATGTCGCCATTGACCACCACAGGCACGTCAACGGCCTCTACCACGGCACGCACCAGTTCCCAGCGCGCACTGCCCTTGTAGAATTGCTGCCGGGTGCGGCCATGCACCGAGATCATCTGCACCCCTGCGTCGACGGCCCGCCGCGCCATCTCGGCGGCATTGAGGCTGTCATCGTCCCAGCCCAGCCGCATCTTGATGGTCACCGGTAGCGGCGTCGCCGCCACGACGGCATCCGCCAGGGTCATGGCGTGGTCGGGCACCCGCATCAGCGCTGACCCGGCAAAGCCATTGGTCACCCGCTTGGAAGGGCAGCCAAAATTGATATCGATAATGTCGGCGCCGGCATCATGGGCCAGCTTGGCGCCGCGGGTCATCCACTCAGCCTCGCAGCCAGCCAGTTGCACCATGTGCGGCAAGTGGTGGGGCTTGCCCAGCCGGCGCGCCATATCCTTGTTGCCGGTAGCCAGCGCGGTGCTGGCGATCATCTCGGAAACCACCATGCCTGCGCCGTAGCGCTCCGCCATCTTGCGGAATGCCAGATCGGTAATGCCGGCCATTGGCGCCAAGAAGGCATTGTTGTGGACCGAATGGTTCCCGATGCGCAATGTGGAGGCATTTTCAGACACGAACTGCCCCATAAATGGTCAAAGGCGGAAATATGCCTGTATAATAGTCAAGCGCCATCCTGGCGCAATAGCTTTCTCAGTCCCGCACCGTTCGGCAGCCCTGCACTTGCCGCATGGGAGAGCCGACGCTAGACCATCCCAATGTGACTGTTTCTTGTCCGAGTTCCTGGCTGCCATGCGCTCAAAATCCATTGCCGTTATCATCGTCGCCGCAGGTAAAGGCGAGCGCGCCAATGCTCATACTGCTCCCGATCCGAAACAGTATCGCCCGCTTGGCGGCGTTCCCACGCTCACCCGAACGGTTGGCGCCTTTCTCGCGGTGCCCGAGATCACCAGCGTGGTGGCGGTGATCCACCCCGATCATGCCGACCGTTACGCGGCGCTCAATCTGGTGGATGATCGGCTGCTGCCGCCCGTAATCGGCGGCGACAATCGCCAGGCCTCGGTATTGGCCGGTCTCAAGGCGCTGGCACCCGCTCGACCCGACCTGGTGCTCATTCAGGACGCTGCACGCCCCTTCGCCACCCCAAAGCTCATCAGCGACGTCATCACCGCGTTAGCCCGGTATGACGGCGCCCTGCCCACTCTTGCCGTCACCGATACCATCAAGCGGTCATCCGATGGCACCCAGATCGCCGCCACCGAGGACCGCCAGCAATTATTCGCGGCCCAGACGCCGCAAGGCTTCCGCTTCGGACAGATTTTTTCGGCTCATATGCGCGCCGCCACCATCCGGCGACAATTCACCGATGATGCGGAGATTGCCGAATGGGCCGGGCTCGGGGTGGCCATGGTCAAGGGCGATCCCAACAACCTCAAATTGACCTATCCCGGCGATTTCGCGCGGGCCGAACGCATCTTGTCTGGAGATCACGTCATGGAAACGCGCATTGGCACCGGCTATGACGTGCACTCGTTCGAGCCTGGCGACCATATCTGGCTTGGCGGCGTCCGTATTGCCCACAAGGCCCGGTTGAACGGGCATTCCGATTCCGATGTTGCGCTGCATGCCCTGACCGACGCCATCTATGGCGCCATTGGTGCAGGCGACATTGGCGTGCACTTTCCCCCTTCCGACATGCAGTGGAAAGGCGCTGCCTCCACCATCTTCCTCAAGCACGCCGGCGGACTGGTCGCCAAGGCGCAGGGTCGGATCGTCAATCTCGACGTGACAATCGTCTGCGAAGAGCCGAAGATCGCTCCACACGCACCCGCCATGCGGGCTGTGATCGCCGAGACCCTGGGGATTGCGCCCGCGCGCGTCGCCATCAAGGCAACAACAAGCGAGAAGCTCGGCTTCGTCGGGCGCCAGGAGGGGATCGTGGCTATGGCCAGTGCCAGCATCGAAGTGCCGAGGGTCGATTGATGGTAGGCAAAACTGCTTCTGCTGCCGCCACGACCACTGATGCGGCCCGCCGTGTCATCGAACTGCTGACCGACGCCAACCGGACCATGGTCACCGCCGAAAGCTGCACCGGCGGCATGCTTGCCGCCGCGCTGACCGATATTCCGGGTGCATCGGAGGCGTTTTTCGGTGGCTACGTCACCTATGCCAATGAGGCCAAGTCGCGCATGATCCATGTGCAGGCCCGGCTGATCCGCGATTATGGCGCCGTCAGCAATCAGGTCGCCCGCGCCATGGCCGACGGCGCCCGCAACACGGCGCACTGCGATTATGCCGTTGCGGTGACAGGCATTGCCGGGCCCGATGGCGGATCCGAGAAGAAGCCGGTGGGTCTGGTCTATATCGCGGTCTCAACCGAATTGGCGACCGTGGTCATCGAGCACACGTTTGGTGATCTTGGTCGCGCCGAGATCCGCAAGGCCAGCGTCGCCGCGGCACTTGAGCTGGTGATCGAGGTGCTCACCAGCACGAATGACTGACTGCCGCTAAGCGCCGAAGCGCCGGTCTGCCTCTTCGACGAATGCCTGCATGATCTGTTCCTGCTTGGCCGCGAAGGCGGGCTCAGCCACGGCGGCGACAAACGGATTGGAGATCTTGAAGTCGATCTCGAAGCGCACCCGCGTCCCCATCCCTTCCGGCTCAAACCGCCAGACGCTGTCGAGATAGGCAAAGGGACCGTCAACTGCTGTGGCCCGAATGGTCAGCGCCTCCCGATCGGCCGTAACCCGGCTGGTATAGGCTTGGGTGATGGGCCCGAAAGCCAAGGTCATTTTTGCCAGTCTGATGTCTGCCGCACCCGCTCCTGGGGCCTGACGCACCTCCATCGCCCTGCAGTTGGGGATGAAGCGGGGATAGTCGCCGAGATCGGCGACGATCTCGAACATGCGCTGCGGCAAATGGGACACATGCCGTTCAAAGTATCGCTTCATCAGTGACCGAGCTTAGCCATCCGCGCTGCCTTGAGCGCAGCAAAATCTTCGCCGGCATGGTGCGACGAGCGGGTCAGCGGGCTGGAAGACACCAATGAAAAGCCCTTGGCCGTTGCTACAGTTGCGAACGACTTGAACTCATCGGGCGTCACGAAGCGGATCAGCGGTGTGTGCTTTTTGGTGGGCTGCAAATATTGCCCGATCGTCAGAAAATCCACCTCGGCCGAACGCAAATCATCCATCAATTGCAGCACTTCATTCCGCTCTTCGCCCAAGCCCACCATGATGCCCGATTTGGTGAACATGGTGGGGTCGAGTTCCTTGACCTTTTGCAGCAGCCGGATCGAATGGAAGTAGCGCGCGCCGGGGCGCACTTTGAGATATTTCGACGGCACGGTTTCCAGATTGTGGTTGAACACGTCCGGTTTGGCCGCCACCACAATCTCCAGGGCCCCAGGCTTGCGCAGGAAATCCGGCGTCAGCACTTCAATGGTGGTTTTCGGGTTACGCGCCCGGATCGCCAGGATCACATCGGCAAAATGCTGTGCCCCGCCATCGGCCAGGTCATCACGATCCACCGAGGTGATCACCACATGCTGCAGTCCGAGCTTCTCGACCCCGTTGGCGACGTTTTCGGGTTCCCTGGGGTCCAGCGGCCCCGGCATGCCGGTGCGGACATTGCAGAAGGCGCAGGCGCGGGTGCAGATTTCGCCCATGATCATCATGGTCGCGTGCTTCTTGCTCCAGCACTCACCGATATTGGGGCAGCCGGCTTCCTCGCACACCGTCACCAGCCCGTGCTCGCGCACAATGGCCTGGGTTTCCTTGTACACGGGCGACCCTGGCGCTCGAACGCGGATCCAGTCCGGCTTGCGCAACACTACGCTGTCAGGCCGATTCGCCTTTTCCGGGTGACGGGGCTTGAGCGCTGAGGTGTCGATCAGAGTGACCACGGGATGTCCTGACTTCTATGCAATCAACCGTGCCAATAGCACGACTATGATGGCGCCAATCGTGGAAGTTACAATTTGCCGCACCAGTGCATTGCTGATGCCCAAATTGATCCCCAGCGCCGAAAACAGATAGCCCCCGACAAACGAGCCGACCAGGCCGCTCACCAGATAGGTGATCAAGCCGCCGCCGCCCACCACAAGGCTGGCCAGAAACCCGGCAACCAGCCCGATACCGATGAACATCAGCATTGATCGATTATTGGTGTCGCCCATCGTAAAGCCCCTGCCCGTGGTTTGTCGTTCCGGTAGTGCCATCTTCAGTCCCCCTGACGTTGTCCGCGTGATATTGCCACGCACAGGTCAGGCTTCAAGGTCCCGCCCTCTACCGCGTGATCAACCGCGCCACCAGAATCACCACCAGGGCACCAATTGTGGCGGTGATGATCTGGCTGAGCAGCATATTGCCGATCGGCAGTGAAATATTGGCCACCGAGAGCAGCCAGCCGCCGACAAAGGCACCGATCACCCCGACGATCAGATTGCGCAGCAGACCGCCGCCGCCCAGCACCAGTCCGGCCAACCACCCGGCCACGAGGCCAATGGCGAGGAAAATAAGCAGTTCCTGCATACCGACAGTCATAGCGTCATCTCCGTGTTGCGTTGCATCCCCATCCAGACCTCCACTGAGGTGCTGTCAGTCCTGGCTGTGCGAAACCGCGAACTTCGGGGACAACCAACCCCGAGACCGCTGTGATCACAAAGCTTTCCGACGCTGCCATTGGGCTGGCACCTGTGGATAACCTGTTGAAAACCTGTGCACTGATCGTGCCCCGGCCTTCGCTACATGTTCAGCGCGCGACCATAGGCGTCCAGCACGCTTTCCTTCATCGTCTCGCTCAGCGTGGGATGCGGGAAGATTGTGTGCATCAGTTCTTCCTCGGTGGTTTCCAGATTCATCGCCACCACAAAGCCCTGGATCAATTCCGTTACTTCCGCACCAACCATGTGCGCGCCGAGCAGTTCGCCGGTCTTGGCGTCAAAGATGGTTTTGACCAGTCCGTCCGGTTCGCCCAGCGCGATCGCCTTCCCATTGCCGATGAAGGGGAAGCGACCCACCTTGATCTCGCGCCCGGCTTCCTTGGCCTTGGCTTCGGTCAGGCCGACGCTGGCCACCTGCGGTTCACAATAGGTGCAGCCGGGCACCAGCAGCTTGTTCAGGCCGTGCACCTTCATGCCGGCGATCTTTTCCACGGTGATTACCGCTTCATGCTCGGCCTTGTGCGCCAGCATGGGTGGACCGGCGACGTCGCCAATCGCCCAGATGCCCGCAACGCTGGTCTGGCCATAGTCATCGATGACGATGGCGCCGCGCTCGGTTTTCACCCCGACCGTCTCAAGACCAATGCCCTCAATATTGCACATCACGCCAACCGCCGAGATCAGCTTGTCGCCGGAAATCTGCTGCGTCTTGCCGTCCTTGAGTTCGACATGGGCGGTGACACCGTCCTTGGTCTTTTCGACTTTCGTCACCTTGGTATCGGTCAGTATCTTGATGCCGCGCTTCTCCAGCCGCTTGCGGGCCAACGCCGAAATCTCGGCATCCTCCACCGGCATGATCTGCGGCAGCAGCTCGATGATCGTCACTTCGGCACCCATCGAGCGGTAGAAGGAGGCGAACTCGACGCCGATGGCACCCGAGCCCATCACCACAAGTGATTTGGGCATGACGGCGGGCTTCATCGCCTCGAAATAGGTCCAGATCTTGTCGCCATCGGGCTCAATGCCCGGCAGCACACGGGGGCGCGCGCCCGTCGCGATGATGATGTTCTTGGCCTTGTAAGTGCCCTCACCCAATGGCTTTTTTGGCACCGGCCCCTGGGGTTGCACAATGGTCTTCCTGGTCGGCGCAACCTTGACTTCACCGGGCTTGGTGATCACCGCCTCGCCCCAGATGATGTCGACCTTGTTCTTCTTCATCAGGAACTGGACGCCATTGTTCATCTGCGCCGCAATGTCGCGCGAGCGTTTGACGACACCGTCCAGATCGAAGCCGAATTTGTCAGCAGTCAGCCCATAGTCCTTGGCGTGGCTCATATGGCCGTAGATCTCGGCCGTCCGCAGCAGCGCCTTGGTGGGAATGCAGCCCCAGTTGGAGCAGATGCCGGCCATGTGCTCGCGCTCGATAATGCCTACCTTCATGCCCAATTGCGCGCCGCGAATGGCCGCAATATAGCCGCCGGGACCGGCGCCGATAACGAGAAGGTCGTATTGGTCAGCCATTTGGGCCTCCAGAATGGTCGATGAAGCGGGTCATAGACCCAGCATGGATTTGACGACAGGGATCAGTCCCTCGCCGATGGCGCGCGTATTGGCCGCGTCGAGATGGACCCCGTCGATGGGCGAGGCCGTGGCGACCGAAGCCGCATTGAAGTAGCCGACGCCGAGGTCGCTTGCCGTCTGGGAATAGTAGTGATCGAACAGGGCATCATCGGCGCTGCGCGGTGAGACGCTGGCCGGCACTGCATTGCGCGGCGATGGCACGGTCAGCGGCGGCGCCACCAGCAGCACTTGCGGCGCGTCACCATAGCCATATGGGAAGGTACGGACGATTTCGGCGAGCCGCTTCATGCCATTGGCGGCCGCGAAGGCCGAGCCGGTGACGAAGGTCTTGATGTCATTGCTGCCAAGCATGATGACGACGAGATCAAGCGGCTGATGCGTATCGAGCAACGTCGGCAGCACCCGTGCTCCATTGCGGTCCGACGCCACGGTCCAGTCGTCGGAAGCGGTGGTCCGGCCGTTGAGCCCCTCGGCGATCACCCGTGCCTCGCCAAGCCCGGCCTCCAGTACGGATGGCCAACGGTCGGCATAATCATGCCGGCCGCCCTTGGGAGAAAAGCCCCAGGTCAGGCTGTCGCCAAAGGCGAGGATGGTCTTCATGCGCCCTCCCCTTTGGTGGCGAGATAACGGATAAACCAACCACCCACCGGGTCATTCCCGCGTAGACGGAAAGCCTCGTTGTCCTGCCACTGCATCGCCAAAGGGACGTTCCCGCCCGCGCGGGAATGACTCTGTGGGTGAACGGGCGAAATCATCGCAACCATCCTAGGCCAGCATCATCACGGGGTTTTCAATCAACCCCTTGAACACGCCGAGCACTTCTGCGCCCAGAGCACCGTCAACTGCGCGGTGATCGCAGCTCAGCGTCACCGTCATGAAACTGCCGATCTTGATCTCGCCCTTGTCGGGATAGACCCGCTCCTCGCCCACGCCGACCGCCAATATGGTGCCATGCGGCGGGTTGATCACTGCCGCAAAGCTGGTGATGCCGAACATGCCAAGGTTGGAGACCGAGGAGGCGCCGCCCTGATATTCATGCGGTGCCAGCTTCTTGGACTTGGCGCGCGTCGCCAGGTCCTTCACCGTCTCGGAAATCTCGCGCAGGCTCAGCGTGTCGCAGCTCTTGACCACCGGGGTGAACAACCCGCCGGGCACCGCCACGGCAACCGCCACGTCGCTGCGCTTGTGATAGAGAATGCTGTCGCCTGCCCAGGTGGCATTGGCCAGCGGCACGCGCTGCAGGGCAACAGCCCAGGCCTTCATCACGAAGTCATTGACCGAGAGCTTGTAGGCGGGCTTGCCCTCCTTGCTCTTGGGCGCCTGGGCATTGATCTGTTCGCGCGCCGCCAGCAGGGCGTCGATGCGGCAATCCAGATTCAGGTAGAAATGCGGCACGGTCTGCTTGGATTCGGTCAGGCGCGCGGCCACCACCTTGCGCATGCCATCATTGGGCACCGCCTCGTAGCTGCCTTCTTCGTACATCGCCAGGACCTGCGCCTTCTTCATGCCCGTCGCGGCCACGCCTGCAGCAGCGGGTGCTCCGACGGCAGAAGGCGACGCGGCCTTGAGTGGGGTCGCGCCGGACTTGGCCGCTTCCACATCCGACTTCACCACGCGGCCCTTGGGACCGGTGCCTGAGATGGCGGCAACATCAATGCCTGCTTCCTTGGCGAGGCGCCGCGCCAATGGGGACGCAAACACCTTGTCGCCGGCCGATTTTGTCTGGGCCGACGCTGCCTTCGCACTTGGTGACGGCGCTGGCGCTGCCTCGGTCTTGGTGGCCTCGGCCTTGGCTGGCTCGGGAGTCTCGGCAGTCTTGGCGGGTGGCGCTGCCTTGGCTGCATCGTCTTTCGGCGCTTCGGCCTTTGGCGCTTCCGCCTTGGGCGCCGCAGTCATATCATCGGCGCTCTCACCTTCCTGCAGCAACACCGCAATCACGGCATTGACCTTCACATTATCGGTGCCTTCAGCGACCAGGATCTTGCCGATCTTGCCCTCATCGACCGCCTCGACTTCCATTGTGGCCTTGTCGGTTTCAATCTCGGCGATCACGTCACCGGAGGAGACGGTGTCGCCCTCCTTGACGTGCCACTTGGCAAGCTTGCCCTCTTCCATCGTCGGAGAGAGCGCCGGCATGGTGATATCGATTGGCATCCCGGATCTCCTTACGAACGGTAGGTGACGGCATTGACCGCCGCGATGACGTCATCGACATGCGGTAGTGCCAGCTTTTCAAGGTTGGCGGCATAGGGCATCGGCACATCCTTGCCGGTCACGCGCATGACTGGCGCATCGAGATAGTCGAAGGCCGCCTCCATGACGCGGGCTGACAATTCAGCGCCAATGCCGCCCTGTGGCCAGCCTTCTTCCACGGTGACCATGCGACCGGTCTTTTTCACCGACTCGATGACCGTATCACTGTCGAGCGGCCGCAGCGTGCGCAGATCGATCAATTCGACATCGACCCCAGCCGCGACCAGCTTCTCGGTCGCCTGGCTGGCGTAGCGCATACCCATCGAGAACGAGACAATGGTGACATCGGCGCCCTTGCGGGCGATGCGGGCCTTGCCGATGGGCAGCAGGAAATCGTCCATCTTGGGAACGAGGCCGGTCGAGCCATACAGGATTTCGTTTTCGAGGAAGATCACCGGGTTGGGCGAGCGAATGGCGGCTTTCAGCAGGCCCTTGGCGTCGGCCGCGCTATAGGGCGCAATCACCGTCAGGCCCGGAACATGGCTGTACCAGGCCGAGTAATCCTGACTGTGCTGCGCACCAACGCGCGAGGCGACCCCATTGGGACCGCGGAACACCATGGGCGCCGTCACCTGGCCGCCCGACATATAGAGCTGTTTGGCCGCCGAGTTGATGATCTGGTCGATCGCCTGCATGGCAAAATTCCAGGTCATGAATTCCACGATCGGCTTCAGCCCGGCAAAGGCCGCGCCAACCGCCAGACCGGCAAAGCCATGCTCGGTGATCGGGGTATCAACGATGCGCTCGGGACCAAATTCCTGCAGCAGGTTCTGGGTGATCTTGTAGGCGCCCTGATATTCGGCGACCTCCTCACCGATCACGAATACATCCTTGTCGCGGCGCAATTCTTCGGCCATCGCCTCGTTCAGCGCCTGGCGCACAGTCATTTCGACCATTTCCACGCCCTCGGGCAGATCAGGGTCGTCCTGCGCCACAAACTTAGGTGCGTCGGCCGCTTGCGGTGCCTTGGCCTCAGCCGGCACGGTGGCCGCAGCGGTCTCGGCCGCTGGTTCGCTTGTTGCGGCCTGCTCGGCGACCTTGGGCGCCGCCTCGCCGGCTTGCTCGCCCTCGCCCAGCACCAGAGCGATCGGGGTGTTGACCTTCACGCCCTCCGTGCCTTCTTCGATCATCAATTCCTTGACGACACCGCTATCGACAGCTTCGACTTCCATCGTGGCCTTGTCGGTTTCGATCTCGGCCAGCACATCGCCGGGCGACACGGTGTCACCGACCTTGACCAGCCACTTCGACAACGTCCCCTCTTCCATCGTGGGCGACAGCGCGGGCATCAGGATTTGAGGCATATCAGCTCTCCGAAAGAGGGACGCCGGGCATGGCCACACGGCGAAGGTCAGTATTAAAGGCAAATTCGGCGGGAAGAACCCGCGGATCGTTGATCAACCGGGGCGCGGCGGTGGCCTGTGCCCCCGAACCCTGGTTGACCGCCCATCCGCTGAGCAACACACCCAGCACGATGAAAATCAGAAAGGCGATGGTCGCCCGCTTGTAGATCGCGATCTGGGCCACTGCGGCCGGACCGGCCTTGGCTTCCAGCGTGGCGAACTTCCACCAGCCCAGCACCATGAACGATCCCAGATCTTCGCTCGCCGGCGCCTGTCGCACGATCCTGATGGCCTGCAGGGCCGCCACAACCAGCGACAGAAGGGCAAAAACGGCGATCACTCCAAGCAGCACGCTCATCGATGAGCCCCTCAGGCGCTGATGGTGATGTCAGTCCACAGTTCTGCGGGATCTGGCTCGGCATCATTGGTGGCAAATTCAGCGGCCTGGGTCACAATCGCCCGAATTTCACTCTCGATAACCTTGAGCGATTCTTCAGTCTCGGCCCCCGACTCCAGCAGGCGCGCCTTCACCTGCTCAATGGGATCGCGCTCCTGGCGATATTTGGTGACTTCGTCCTTGCTGCGATACTTGGCCGGATCGGACATGGAGTGACCACGATAGCGATATGTTAGCATTTCAAGAATGTATGGCCCCTTGCCGGAGCGCGCATATTCAATGGCGCGCTGGGCGGCATCATACACCATGCGCACATCCATGCCGTCGACCTGCTCGCCCGGAATATCGAACGACGCGCCCCGCTTGGAGAAATCCGTCGTCGCCGAGGAACGCTCGGTCGAGGTGCCCATGGCGTATTTGTTGTTTTCGATGATGAACACGACCGGCAGCTTCCACAACTTGGCCATGTTGAAACTCTCATAGACCTGGCCCTGATTGGCTGCGCCGTCGCCGAAATAGGCCAGCGCGACCGTGCCGTCGCCGCGATACTTGGCGGCAAAAGCCAACCCGTTGCCCAGCGACACCTGCGCGCCCACAATGCCGTTGCCGCCATAGAAACGGTGCTCATTGGAGAACATGTGCATTGAGCCGCCCTTGCCGCCCGACAGCCCGCCCTGGCGGCCGGTCAGTTCGGCCATCACGCCCTTGGGGTCGAGCCCCATGACCAGCATGTGACCATGGTCACGATAGCCGGTGATCTGCGCGTCCTTGCCCTTCTCGGAGGCCATGGTCACGCCAGTGACGACAGCTTCCTGGCCAATATAGAGGTGACAGAACCCCCCGATCAGGCCCATGCCGTACATCTGGCCGGCCTTTTCCTCGAACCGCCGGATCAGCAGCATCTCGCGATAGGCTTCGAGCTCCTGCTCTGGCGTGAGTTGAGGAACATTGGTTTGCGTCTTGGCTTTGGAAGCCACAGCCTTACGCGCCATTGAGAACGCTCCGCATCGGAATGAATTTGTCGCTTCGGCCAGTTTGGCCACAGATGCGCACCATAACGCAAGCAAACCACACAACGCAACGCTCAATCAGCGCAAACCACGCCTATTAAAGTGTTGTATCTGCTTCGATAATTGCGCTTAACTCATCCGTGGTTAAGTTTTGGAATTTACCGGATATAGGTTCACCAGTGTTCCGGTCGACCATGATGATGATGTCGTCCGCATTGGCCATATTGAGCAGCGCCCGGGCCCGCTCAGTAACGATATCGGGGTCGAGCCGACGCGGGTCCATCAGTGTGGCCCGATGCCGATAGTCATCGATCTCTGCCTGCAACGCTGACGATTGGGCCCTGAGTTGATCGATATCGAGCAGGATTTCAGTCCGGTTCTCGATGCCGAACTGACCGCCAATAGCCGAGAATCCCAGATAGCCCTGAAAACCAAGCAGGGCAACAGTGAGCGCCAGGGGGCGCCAGATGGCAGGGCGTTTGAGGCGGGTTGTGGGCATAGGGCGAACCAGAGCTGAACGCCGTCACTATGCCTCACAAGGACTTAACGCCGCGTTGCAATCCCCAGCCTGGATGCAGGGCGCCAGCCATCTGTCGGCCCGCCAGGCGGGCACGAATTCGATTGTCCGCTCCCGCTGAGCCAGCAGGGCCGACGCCCACCGGACCGTGCTGGCGCGGCCCCGGTTGGCCGCACAAGCTCGGGCAAGGCCCCATGTCTGCGGCCCCTATAGCGGCTGGTAGTCGATCTCCATGAAGCGTTCGACTTCCGGCTGCCAGCGATCGCGCACGAAGGCCACATGGTCAGGATGCTCATTGTAGCTGGCATAGGCAGCTGCGTCGGCAAAGCGCATGGCAAAACCAAAGGCGAAATCGGTTTTTGGGCTGACCTGCCGAAGCTGTTCAAAATCCTCGACGCCCGGAATACCGGCCAGCACTTTGGCATCGCGCAGAAACGCCCCCTCCTCTGCCGATCTGGCCGGGTGCTTGAGCGTGAATACCACCGTATGCCGGATCACGTGTCGGCCCCCGTCGCTTCGGTGGCGGCAATAGCCGCCATATTGACAATGCCGCGGCTGGTGGTCGACGGCGCCAGAATGTGGGCCGGCGATTTTGGCCCCATCAGGATCGGCCCAACCGAGAGAGCATTGGTCATCTCCTTGAGCAGGGTCATCGACAGATTGGCGGCATCCAGATTGGGGAACAGCAGCAGATTGGCTTCCCCGTGCAGCACGGAGTCAGGCACATAGCGCTCGCGCAACTCCTGGCTCAGCGCCAGATCGCCCTGCATTTCGCCTTCAACGATCATCTCGGGCGCGATCACTTTGAGCTTGTCGTACACTTCGCGCATCTTGTAGGCGCTCTCGCCATCGCGCGAGCCGAAGTTGGAGTAGCTCAGCAGCGCCACCTTGGCCTCAATGTTGAAACGCTTGAGGTGATTGCGCGCCTGCAGCGCGATGCCCACGATTTCGTCGGGCGACGGATCGATATTGACATAGGTGTCGGCCAGGAAGAATGCGCCACGCGGCATCAGCAGCAGTGACAGCGCCGAAACATCGGCAACGCCCTCCTGCAACCCGATGACCGAACGGATATCGCGCACATGGCGGATGAAGCGCCCCTGCAAGCCGCAGATCAGGGCATCGGCCTCACCCCGCCGCACCGCAAGCGCCCCGATTACCGTCGGGTTGGTCCGCACCACCTGCCGCGCCGTATCGGGCGTGACGCCATCACGCCCCACCAGTGAATGGAACAAATTGACATAGTCACGATAGCGCGGATCGTCCTCGGGGTTGATCACCTCGAAATCCCGGCCCGGCTTCAGGCTCAGGCCGAAGCGCTCGATTCGCGCCTCGATCACCGAGGGGCGTCCAATCAGGATCGCCCGGGCAATGCGTTCTTCGATCAGCACCTGGGTGGCGCGCAGCACCCGTTCGTCCTCGCCGTCGGCAAAGGCGATCCGCTTGTTCTGTCCCTGCGAACGGTCGATGATGGGCTTCATCACCAGTCCCGAGCGGAACACGAAGCGGTTCAGGCCATCCAGATAGGCCGGCCAGTCCGTGATGGGGCTCTTGGCGACCCCGGACTCCATGGCGGCCCGCGCCACGGCAGGTGCGATACGCAGGATCAGCCGCTGGTCAAACGGATTGGGAATGATGTGGTCTGGACCAAACACCGCTGGTGCGCCCGACGGCGACACCTCCAACCCCGGTTCGTGTGCCAGCTTGGCAATCGCCCGCACCGCTGCCAGTTTCATCTCCTCGTTGATCGTCGTCGCCGCGACATCAAGTGCCCCGCGGAAAATGAACGGGAAACACAGGACATTATTGACCTGATTGGGAAAATCGGAGCGCCCCGTACACACCATGGCGTCTGGCCGCGTCGCCTTAGCCAGATCGGGCAGGATCTCGGGATAGGGGTTCGCCAGCGCCAGAATCAGGGGCTTGGGCGCCATCTTGGAAAGCATTTCCGGCGTCAGAGCGCCGGCCGCTGACAGGCCCAGAAAGACATCGGCGCCCTCGATCACTTCCGCCAGGCTGGTGGCCTCGCTGGTACGGCGAAACTGGCCGCGCCATTTGTCATTGATGTCATTGCGCTTGTGGGTAACCAGGCCGTCCTTGTCGGCCACCCAGATATTCTCGTGTTTGGCGCCCAGTGCCAGCAGCACATTCAGGCAGGCGATGGCCGCAGCCCCTGCCCCGGAGGCGCAAATCTTGACCTCGTCGATCTTCTTGCCCTTGAGCTCAAGGCCATTGAGCACTGCGGCGCCGACAATGATCGCCGTACCATGCTGGTCATCGTGAAATACCGGGATCGGCATCCGTTCGCGCAACGTCTCCTCGATCTCAAAGCAATCAGGGGCGCGGATGTCTTCCAGATTGATGCCGCCAAATGTCGGCCATAACGGTGCCACGGCTTCGATGAATTTTTTGGGATCGAGCTCGTCAATTTCCAGATCGAACACGTCAATGCCGGCGAACTTCTTGAACAGAACCGCCTTGCCTTCCATGACCGGCTTTGACGCCAGCGCCCCGATATTGCCCAGGCCGAGGACAGCGGTGCCATTGGAGATCACTCCCACCAGATTCTGGCGCGAGGTGTATCTCGCCACCGTATCGGGATCGGCCGCAATCTCCTCGCATGGCGCCGCAACGCCAGGGGAATAGGCCAGCGCCAGATCGCGCTGATTACCCAACGGCTTGGTCGCCTGAATCTCGAGTTTGCCGGGCTTGGGAAACTCATGGAAATGCAGCGCAGCGTCGCGCAGGGCCTTCCGCTGTTCATCGACGTCAGTAGACACAGACACCTCGAGCTCCTTTTCCGCATTCGCTCAGAACAAGCCAATGCAACCGATATGTGACCGCGTTGGTGCCACTAATTGTCCGCGATGAAAAGGGAATAAGTCCACAAGCGGCAGCATCTATTGGCAAAGCGCTACGCCGCGCTGGCGACAATGGCATCAGCCAATTGGATGCGCACCGGACCGGGCTTATTGGCGTGCAGCGCCAGGGCAAGCTCTTTGAAGGCGCTGTTCTTGAGGGCTGGCGCAAAGATGAACCCCTGGGCCTGCAGCACGCCACGCGCGCGCAGATACAAGGCCTGGGCCTCGGTCTCCACGCCCTCGGCGACGATTTCGCAATCCAGATCCTTGGCCATGGCGATCAATCCATCGAGCACCGGCACCTGCGTCGTTCCGGGCTTGATCATATCGACAAAGATCCGGTCGATCTTGATGATGTCGATACCCAACGTCCCCAGATAGGCCAGGTTCGAATGCCCGGTGCCCATGTCGTCCATGGCCAGGCGACAGCCCAGTGCGTGCAATCCCGCAATCACGCTATTGGCCACCATCGAATTGGCTAGCGGATGCCGCTCGGTGATTTCAAATACCAGTTGTCGGTAATTGACCGACGTGTCGCCGAAAATCGCCTGTACATCTTCGACAATGCTGTCGTCGCGAAAGTGCCCCTCAAACAGATTGATGGCGACCTTCATATCCGGCATCAGCATGCACAGATCGGCCAGATCGTACTTAACCTGCTGCATCAGCGACAGGGTCATCGGAATGGCCAAACCGGTGATCTCGGCATAGTCGATGAAGGCCCCCGGAAACACGATCTCACCGTTCTTCTTTTCCCACCGGCATAGTACTTCGCAGCCGACCAACTCGCCGGTGCGCAAATTAATTACCGGCTGGTAATACGGCTTGATCTCGCCACGGGCGATACCACGCTCGAGGTCGAACGCCGGCACCCGCGAAGTTCGCACATACTGGAGTGCCATGATCAGAAAGGCCGCACTCATCAGGCATGCCAAAACGGTAAAGCTGACGTCCAAATCGGCATAACCGGCGCGCGCCATGGCGAACGGCATGGCATATTCGACCTTGAGCGGCAGTTCACCAGCAAAGCCCTGGGCATAAACGAAGTCGGTCGATGTGCCGCGTCGGTCAAAACCCGACGCGTCGCCAATCGTCATTATCGCGCTGCCATCGGTCAGTGACACCCGCATCATGCCACCGGCATTGATGCCCTCGGCCAGCGTCTCCTTGGTCTGTCCCAGCAGGGGGAGGAAGGCCGAGACCCGGCGCAAATCACCAAAGCCCTGGGTGATCTTGAGCGCCGGCATATCCATATCACCCAGCTGCACCATGGTGATGGTTTCAGTGCGACCGGGAACCGGCAACGCCCTGGATAGCGGCGAATAGCTAACTGTGCGTCCAAACGCATCGCAATACTGCACGCCGTCAGCGTTCTCGACCAGAACCTGCTTGATATTGAGACTGGTTTCGATCGCCACCTGCACATTGGCGACGAAGGTTGGCGTACATAGCGAGGGACTTTCAGCCAGAATTCGCCGCAGCGCAGCGATAGCATCATCGGAAGCTATGGCGATCTGCGAAGTAATCGTTCTAACGTATTGCTGAGATGCGTCTTTTTCCCGCACCTGAACGTAAGCGTCCAATAGATAGTCCACAGCCAGAATGGGCACGAACGCCAATACGGCGCCCGCCAACATCAGGATATGGGAGTATCGGGTCTTCACTTGGCGAATCCGAAACGACGAAAATACCACCCATCGGTAGCAACCCAGCCTTTAACGGATCATTAACGCTGATTAATTTCCGGCAACCTTTGCAGGGGTCCTGTCCAAATGCAGAAAAGGCGGTCCCCGTCTCCGGGAACCGCCCTCAATGTTGGACGCGCCAACTCTATTTGGGCGTCAGGCTTACTTTTTCTCTTGCACGTTGAGCCGGATGCTCAGCTCCCGCAATTGCGACGGCGACGCCTGGCTCGGCGCCCCCATCAGCAGGTCTTCGGCCTGCTGATTCATCGGGAATGCCGTGATCTCGCGCAGATTCTGCACGCCGCACAGCAGCATCACCACCCGGTCCACCCCGAATGCTGCCCCGCCATGCGGTGGCGCGCCATACTGGAAGGCCCGATACAGGCCGCCGAACTGCTCTTCGACCTCGGCGCGACTCTTGCCGGTCAGCTCGAACGCCTTGACCATGGTGTCCGGCAATTGGTTACGGATCGAACCGGAGGCGATCTCGTAGCCATTGCAGACCGCATCATATTGATAGGCCTTGATGGTCAGCGGGTCCTGGTGGTTCAGCGCGTCGATCCCGCCCTGCGGCATCGAGAACGGGTTGTGCGCGAAGTCGACCCGCTTGTTTTCCTCATCCCACTCGTAGAACGGGAAATCAACGATCCAGCACAGCGCGAACTGCTCGGTGTCGATCACGCCCAGGTCGGTGCCGACCTTGGTGCGGGCATCGCCAGCGAACTTGTAGAACTTCTCTGGGCGCCCCGCGACGAAGAACACGGCATCACCGTCGTCCAGGCCCAACTGCGCCTTCAGCGCTGCCGTCCGCTCTTCGCCGATATTCTTGGCGATCGGCCCCGAGCCCTGCCCGTCCTTGAAGAAGATATAGCCCAGACCGGGCTGGCCCTCGCCTTGCGCCCAGCCATTCATGCGGTCACAGAACGCCCGGCCGATTGACTCGGCACCGGGCTTGTTCTTGGCCGGAATCGCCCAGACTTCCACCTTGGGATCCGCCTCGATCTGCCCGGCAAAGACTTTGAAGCCCGAACCGGCAAAATGCTCGGTCACGGCCAGCATCTCGATCGGGTTACGTAGATCGGGCTTGTCGGAGCCATATTTGCGGATTGCCGTATCATAGGGAATGCGCGGCCAGTCTTTGGTCACGCGCTTGCCCTCGGCAAACTCTTCGAAGATGCCGGTCATGATCGGTGTCATCGTGTCCCAGACGTCTTCCTGGGTAACAAAGCTCATTTCCATGTCGAGCTGGTAGAATTCGCCGGGCAGGCGATCAGCACGCGGGTCCTCATCGCGGAAACACGGCGCAATCTGGAAATAGCGGTCAAAGCCAGCGACCATCAGCAATTGCTTGTACTGCTGGGGTGCCTGCGGCAGGGCAAAGAACTTGCCGGGATGAATGCGGCTGGGCACCAGAAAGTCACGCGCACCTTCCGGCGAGGAGGCGGTCAGGATGGGTGTCGAATACTCACCAAAGCCGGCCTCACCCATGCGGTTGCGCATCGAGCTGATCACCTTGGTGCGCTTGACGATGTTGGCGTGCAGCTTTTCCCGGCGCAGGTCGACGAAGCGATAGGTCAGGCGCACATCCTCGGGATATTCCTGATCGCCGAACACCGGTAGCGGCAATTCCTTGGCCGCCGAGAGCACTTCGATCTCGCGGATGAACACTTCGATGGTGCCGGTGGGCAGATTGGGGTTCACCGCGGCGGCGTCGCGCAACTTGACCTCGCCGTCAATGCGGATGACCCATTCCGAACGTACCTGTTCGGCGGCGGCAAAGGCCGGCGAATCGGGGTCGACCACGGCCTGAGTCAGCCCGTAATGGTCGCGCAGGTCGATAAACAGCAGTCCGCCATGGTCGCGGATACGGTGGGCCCATCCGCTCAGTCGGACGGTTTTACCTGCGTCCGCAGCTGTCAGGGCCCCGCAAGTGTGCGAGCGGTAACGATGTGACGTCATGTGATAAAGCCTGCAAAAAGACCGGAATCTTGGGCGGAAAAGCGCATGAGAGCCCCCGATTGTCAAGTTGATCGGGAGTTGGGCGGCCTGATCGGCGCCGCTGCGCGCCAAGCCCTGCATGCCGCACGGCAAATCCGGTCACGCCGCGCGCGTGCTGCGCGGCAAATCCGGTATGGAGTGCACCTGCCGCACCTGCTACTAACAATATTGACTAATTTAAGACGGACGCTCGCATGGACCTCATAGTTTCCACAGATGTGCTCGCAGCCTTTTGCGAGCGCGCTGCCAAGTTTGATTTCGTGACGGTCGATACCGAGTTCCTGAGGGAAACCACCTACTGGCCCAAACTCTGCTTGGTTCAGGTCGCCACCGATGACGAGGCGGTGTTGATTGACCCGTTGGCTGCCGGTTTCGATCTGGACCCGTTCTACGCCCTGTTGGCCAACCAGGACATCACCAAAGTCTTCCATGCTGCCCGGCAGGATATTGAGATCTTTGTCAAAGCCACCGGCAGCGTTCCCGCCAATATTTTTGATACGCAAGTGGCCGCCAGTGTTTGTGGCTTTGGCGACAGCGTGTCCTACGACAATCTGGTGCGCTCCATTACCGGTGTAGAACTCGACAAGTCGAGCCGCTTTACCGATTGGTCAGTTCGCCCGCTGTCGGAGAAGCAGCGCCTCTACGCCGCCGCCGACGTCACCCATCTACGCGACATCTATCGCGAACTGCGCAAGCAGGTTGCCGCGACCAAGCGGGGCGGCTGGGTTGAGGACGAGATGAGCGTCCTGCGCAGCGTCGACACCTATGTGGTCCAGCCCGAGCAGGCCTGGGAACGGCTGAAGATGAAGATCAACCGCCCGCGTGACCTTGCCGCCCTCAAACGGCTGGCGGCCTGGCGCGAGCAGCGCGCGCAGGCTACCGACCAGCCGCGCAGCCGCGTGCTCAAGGATGACGTATTGTTCGAACTGGCCATGCAAAGGCCCCTGACTTCTGAAGCCTTTGAGCAGCTTCGCGCCGTGCCGCGCGGCTTTGGCCGCAGTTCTGTCGCCGCCGATATCGTCGCCCTGCTCAAGGACGTCGAGGCCATTCCCAAGGCGGACCTGCCGATCTTGCCCGAACGCTACCGCGGCCCATCGCCCAAGGGTGCCGTCGGCGATCTGGTCCGCGTGTTGCTCAAATCGGTGGCCGAACAGCACGGCGTTGCCGCGCGCATCATCGCCACGTCCGACGAAATCGACGCCCTGGTGCTTGATGATGAGGCTGATGTCCCCGCGCTCAGGGGCTGGCGCCGCAAGCTGTTTGGCGAGAAGGCCCTGGCCATAAAACATGGCCGCATCGGGCTGGTGGCCACGCGCAAGGGCATCGTCGAATTCGAGCTTAAGCCAGAAGACGCGACGGCAGCGGCCGAATAATCGGGCTACTGCACCCGCACCTGAGCGGTTTTGAAGCCGGCGACATTGGCAAATGTCGCGAACCGGTTTTGCAGGTGCTCGCCATCCAGGAATGCCAGGTCATCCGGTAAAATCAGCAACAGACGGGCATCATCGACGACGCAATGAATGCGCGGCAAAATCCCGGGCATTGCGGCGGTAATCGGATAGGCAACGCGGAGCAGGCTACCAATCAGGCGCGCGCGCTCGGTCAGTGCCGCATTGCCGAGCGCCACCAGCGATGACGCAGTCTTGCTCTTGAGCCCGTCATAGCGAATGGCAATGACCTGAGCCAGAAATGCCCGCCCGGGATGGTCCATGCCGCTCAGCGAGCCATAGGCCACTGCGTCGATGCTCTGGGAACCGCGATAATCGGGATGCGCCCGCCAACCAATATCAGCCAATAGGCACGCAACCGTCCGCAAGCGCGCCTCTTCGGTCGTTTCCTGCACGCCGGTCACAGCCAGCAATTGAGCGGAGAAGGCGATCAGATCGTTGGCATGGGCGGGCGAGCGCGACCGCAGCACCGAGAGCTCCTCGGCACCTTGTATCAGTGGGTCGATCGCCTGCTCCTGCGCATTCAGCTTGCCGTAGAGGTAGCCTTCACGCACGCCCAGGGCCGAGAACACCACATCCTTGAACTGGCCCGCCTTGAGCACTTCGGCCAGTACGGCGGCGCCAAGCGGCACCAGTTCGCGCCGTGACGAACTGACCCGATCGGCCCCGCCATAGGCCTTGCGTGAACTTGCCCCGATGATTTCATCGCAAAAGGCAATCATCTCATCAGCCCGCACCACGTAATGCTGCACCATGTGCAGCGGATATTTCCGCATGACCTGATGCAGCTTGGCCAGTGCGCGCCAGGTCCCGCCAATGGCAGCGAACGATTCTCCTGCGCTTGACTGGCCCAATTCAGCACCCTGCAGCCGCTCGCGGATAATGGCACTGACCTCGCTGGGCGAGCCATTGCTGTCATCCTGCAGTCGAATGACGCCGAGCTCGAACGATTTTCCGTCTGTGTCGCGGCCGTCGACAATGCGGGACGTCTCGAGGCTTCCCCCGCCCAGATCGCCCACTATGCCACTGAAGCCAGGCATGCCAGCAACTGCACCAAGCGCGGCGTAGTGCGCCTCCTGCGCACCGCTCAGCACCTGAACCTTGCAGTCCATCAACGCTTCAACAGCGCCAACGAACGCGTCGCGATTGGCTGCGTCACGCACCGCCGAGGTCGCCAGGATGAAAGTCTTGCCCACCCGCATCAACCGGCACACCAGCGCAAAGCGCTTGATCGCCTTGAGCGCTTTGGCCATGTTGGCCTCGGCGAGGCGGCCGGTCTTGCCCACGCCGCGCCCGAGGGCGCAGGCCGATTTCTCGTTGTAAAGCGGCGTCAGGGCGCGAGCATGCCGCTCATAGACTACCAGACGAACGGAGTTCGAACCGATATCGAGCACGGCTACGGGCTCGGCGCCCTTGATGCGGCCTTGTGCGGTCGGGTCGGCGTCGACACCCCAGAACTTGTTCACACCTAGTCCTCGTCTGGCTCGACCATGCCGGCACTGCCGCGTCCCGACAGCGAGGGGTTGGTCATGAAGTAGTCATGGGCGTTGAACGGCTCTTCACCGTCACCCACGCGCACGCGGTGCGAACTGACATCGGGCAGCACTTCCCAGCTCTGCTGGTTGTCACGCAGATAGGCAACCAGAATCCTGTCGAGGATCTGCTTATGGACGGTGTTGTTGAGAATGGGCACCATGACCTCGACCCGCCCGTCAAGGTTGCGCCCCATCAGATCAGCCGAGGAAATATAGACCTTGGCCCGCGGGTTGGGCATCGCCTCGCCATTGCCGAAGCAATAGATCCGGCTGTGCTCCAGGAACCTGCCGACAATCGATTTCACCCGGATATTGTCGGAGAACCCGGGAATTCCGGGCCGCAGACAGCAGATGCCGCGCACGATCAGATCAACTTTGACCCCAGCCTGGCTGGCGTCATACAGCGAATCGATGATCAGCGGATCCACCAGCGAGTTCATTTTCAGCAGAATGCCAGCCGGTTGGCCATTGCGGGCCAGTTCGATCTCGTGATCGATATCGTCCAACAGGCGCTGGCGTAGATTGACCGGCGAAACCGCGATGGTTTCCAGCTCGGTGGGGCGCGCATAACCGGTGATAAAATTGAACACCCGCGCCACGTCGCGGGTTATCGCCGGATCGATGGTGAAATAGCTCAGATCGGTATAAATCTTGGCAGTAATCGGGTGATAATTGCCGGTGCCGATATGGCAATAGCTCACTAGCTTGCCCTTTTCGCGCCGCACCACCTGGCTCAGCTTGGCGTGCGTCTTGAGCTCGATGAAACCGAATACGACCTGCGCCCCGGCCCGCTCCAGATCGCGCGCCCAGCGGATATTGGCCTCTTCGTCGAACCGGGCCTTGAGTTCCACCAGACAGGTCACCGACTTGCCCGCTTCGGCCGCCAGCACCAGTGCCTTGATGATCGGACTGTCGGCCGAGGTGCGATACAGCGTCTGCTTGATCGCCACCACGTCAGGGTCGCGCGCCGCCTGCATCAGAAACTGCGCCACCACGTCAAAGCTCTCGAACGGATGGTGCACCAGGATGTCCTTGGCGCGTATGGCGGCGAAGCTGTCGCCATTATAGTCACGGATCCGCTCAGGGAACCGGGCGTGATAGGGCGTGAACTTGAGGTCGGGACGATCGACATCGCACACCTTGCTGGCATCGGCGAGGCCCAGAAACCCCTGGACCTCAAACACATCGGCGTCCTTGACGCCCATCTGTTCACCAATCTGGCGCTTGAGCGCGCGGGGCATCGATTGTTCGATTTCCAGCCGGATCACCTGGCCGCGTCGGCGCTGGCGCAGCGCGCTCTCAAACTCCACCACCAGATCGGCCGCTTCGTCGTCGATTTCGATTTCGCTGTCACGAATGACGCGGAAGGCGCCCGAACCGACCACGAGGTGGCCGGGGAACATCTTGTGGAAGAACAGCTTGACCAGCGTATCGATGGTCACCACTTCGCTGCGCCCCTCCGACACCAGAGAACTGGGCAGGTTGATGAAGCGATCCAGATTGCCGGGAATACGCACCAGCGCCGTCAATGGCTGGTCGCTATCCGGCCGCTTCAGCTCAAAGGCCAGTGCCAGACCGAGATTAGGGATGAAGGGGAATGGATGCGCCGGATCAACCGCAATCGGCGTCAGCACCGGAAAAATCTCTTCACGGAACAGCTTTTGCAGATAGCTCACCTGGTCAGGCGTCAAATCGTCCTGCTCGTGGATCACCACGTTCTGCGCGAACAATTCCTCGCGCAGTTCCTGCCAATGGTCCTGTTGCTCAAGCTGCAAATGCTGCGCCAGCGTGGCAATTTCCTCGAGCTGCTCGGCTGGCGTCAGGCCATCGGCGCTTTGCTTGGACAGCCCCGCCCGCAGCTGGCCTTTCAGACCCGCCACACGCACCATGAAGAATTCATCGAGATTGTTCGCCGAGATCGACACGAACCGCAGTCGCTCCAGCAAGGGATGATGCACATTGCCCGCCTCTTCGAGCACGCGCATGTTGAATTGCAGCCAGCTGACCTCGCGGTTGACGAACCGGGCCGGGCTGGTGCGCAGCGCTTCAGAGTCGGGGATCGAACTGTCGTTCTCAGAAAAGTCGCTCATCTCATTCATCGGCTTGTCTATCCCAGTCCTGTTCATCGCCCGATGCGCCGCGCTGGATGCGGCGGCGATCGAGTGCTTCGGCAGCGATCGCACGGGTAACGGCGCTGCCCTTGGCCAGCGCCAGCCTATCCATCAAATCGGCAAGAAGCACGGCTTCTTCGCTAGAGCGCTCCATGCGCGCCACCAGATAAAAGATGATCTTGGGATCAACCGTGACCTGGCGGTCCCGGAACAGTTTCACCAGCATCTGTGACAATTGGATGTCGTCGGTCAGTTCGAGCGTAAACGCCGTGGCCCGCCGGACCCGCGAGCGCACATCATCGGTGCTCAGCGACCAGTTCGCAATCTCGTCACGCGCCGTCATCAGGATTGGCCTTTGCTCGCGCAGCGACTGGTTCAGCAGATGGAACAACCCCACTTCATCATAGCCGAGTTGGTCAACATTCTCGACGATGAGCGGGTCGCGCCCCCCTTGGGTGGCCAGCGCCTCCAGCTCATCGACCCCGGCAAATCGGGCGCCACTGCGATCGGCAAAGATGCGTGCCAGATGCGATTTGCCTGATTTGGCGGGCCCCACCAGCAGTGTTACCGGCTCGGACCATTGCGGAAACGCCATGATCCGGCCATGCGCCAGCGCATTGCCATCCCCCACCAGAAAATCGGCCTCGCCCTGGGCTGGAACGTGTTCGAGTTCAAGCGCGAGCTGTCGTGTGGTGTTGGCGTCCTCAGGGAGCACGGGCAACGTCATCGGTTTCACCATGCCGCCCCGTCAGCAGCGCATTGCCATTTAACCCCAGATACAGGCTGCTCGACTTGTACTTGGCTACCCCGTAGCGCACCAGCACTCCGACAATCGCCGCCAATGGCACGGCCAGCAGCAGCCCGACAAAGCCGAATAGCGCGCCAAACGCCAACAGGGCGAACATCAGCCAGACCGGATTGATATTGATGCTGGAGCCAACCAGCTTCGGATACAAAATGTTGCCCTCGACAAACTGCCAGCCCATGAAGATCGCGGCGACGGCCACAACCATCCAGTAGTTGGGCCAGAACTGCACCAGCGCAATACCGATCGACAGCGCGAACCCCACGGCAAAACCCATGAACGGCACAAAGCTCAGCAGGCCGCTGATCAACCCGACAGCCAAGCCGAAATTGAGCCCCAGCAGGCTCAGTGCCGTCGCATAATAGGCGGCGTCAATGAGCAGCACACCGCCTTGCCCGCGGATAACGCCGGCCATCGATTTATCGATGTCGTCCAGAATGCGGTTGATTTCCGGCTTGTGCTCGCGTGGCAACAGGCCTTGCAAGCCGCGCACCATGCCTTCCCAGTCCAGCAGCAGGTAGAACGCCACCACCGGGGTCAGCAACGTCACCCCGATCACCGCCGCCCCGGTATAGCCGATATTGACCAGTTCGGCCGGCAATGTGGCGATAAAACCGAGCGCCTGCCCCGCCAGATCGTTGATCGAGGTCTGGAACTGCGCTGCCCGCTCGGGCCCAAGCCATTCATTGACGGATGGCGACCACTCGGTGATCAGTTCCTGCAAATCCGACACATAGCGCGGCAGGCGCTGCAGCAGCCCGATGATCTGCTGGCCCACCATGGGCAGGAACACCAGGAACATACCGACAAAAATGGTGATGACGCTGAACAGCACCACCGCAGTGGCCCAACCCCGATTGAAGTGCCAACGCTGCAAGGTGTTGACCAAAGGGTTCAGCAGATAGGCCAGCGCCGCGCCGACGACGAACGGCAACAGAATGCCGCGGAACAGCCAGAGCAACAACACCAGCACCACAAGAAACGCGATCCAGATCAGCACTTGATTTCTGAGGGTCATGGTGTCGTGCAGCCCTTGCGTCGCTGTGGTGGAGAAGCTATCAGGCCGTCTAACTTCCGGCTCCGGAATTGGCAACTGCCTTGGTCGACCGGTGACGGCATTACGCACGCTTTCCCCATTGAGGTCCGAGGCCCATGTCTGACAAGCAAAACCTGACATCAAACGGCCTTTCATACAAGCAGGCCGGCGTCGACATCGATGCAGGCAATGCGCTGGTGGAAGCCATCAAGCCGGCAGTGCGCTCGACCCGCCGTCCCGGTGCGGATGGAGAGATTGGCGGCTTTGGCGGCTTGTTCGATCTCAAGGCAGCCGGCTTTGTCGATCCGGTGCTGGTGGCGGCCAATGACGGGGTCGGCACTAAGCTGAAAATTGCCATCGAGACCGGCAATCATGCCACCATTGGCCAGGACCTGGTGGCGATGTGCGTCAACGACATCATCGTCCAGGGCGCCGAGCCGCTGTTCTTTCTCGATTACTTCGCCACCGGCAAGCTCGATGTCGAACAGGGTACTGCCATTGTCGAGGGCATTGCCCAAGGTTGTCGCCTCGCGGGCTGCGCGCTGATTGGCGGGGAAACCGCTGAGATGCCCGGCATGTATGCTGGCAAGGATTATGATCTGGCCGGCTTTGCCGTCGGCGCCGCCGAACGCGGCACGCTATTGCCGCGCCCCGATATCGCCGCTGGCGATACTCTGGTGGCTATCGCTTCCTCGGGCGTGCATTCCAACGGCTATTCGCTGGTCCGCAAGATTGTCGGACTGTCGGGCCTCGACTGGACCGCCGACGCCCCCTTCGCGCCCGGCACCCAGCTCTCGGAAGCCCTGCTCACGCCCACCCGGATCTATGTGAAGCCGCTTCTGGCCGCGCTCAAGGCCGGGCTTGCCATCAAGGCGCTGGCCCACATCACCGGCGGCGGCTTCATCGACAATATCCCGCGCGTACTGCCCGACCATTTGGCCGCCCACGTCGATCTCAATGCCGTCACCGTGCCCAAGGTATTTGGCTGGCTGAGCCGGGTCGGTGGCGTTGATCAGCATGAAATGCTGCGCACCTTCAATTGCGGCGTCGGCATGCTGGTGGCAGTCGCTCCCGACGATGCCGAACGGCTGGTCGAGCACCTCAACGCTGCTGGCGAAATCGCCGCCGTGGTCGGCACGCTCACCGCGCGCAGCGGCGAAGCGGTAACCTTCACCGGCACGCTGGCGCTGTGAGCCGCAAACGCGTCGCCATCCTGATCTCTGGCCGGGGCTCGAACATGACGGCTCTGATTGAGGCCGCCAAGGCACCCGACTATCCTGCCGAGATCGTCGGCGTGCTGTCCAACCGCGCCGCCGCGCCGGGCTTGGTGACCGCCGCCGAGCACGGCATCGCCACGGCCTCGCTGGCGCAGAGCAAATTTCCCAACCGGGAGATGTTCGAAGACGTCATGACCCAGACGCTGGAGAGTTGGCATGTCGACATCGTCTGCCTAGCTGGCTTCATGCGCATTCTGGGCGAGGATTTCGTCAATCACTGGGCCGGGCGGCTGATCAACATCCATCCCTCCCTGTTGCCGCACTACAAGGGCCTCGATACCCATGCGCGCGCCTTGGCCGATGGCGTCACCACCCATGGCTGCACTGTCCATTTCGTCACGCCGGGTCTGGATGAAGGCGCCCCGATCCTGCAGGCCGAAGTGCCCGTGCTGCCCGGTGATACACCGGACACCCTGGCCGAGCGCGTGCTCGTCGCGGAACACCGTATCTACCCCGAAGCCCTGCGCTTGCTCGCCTCCGGTCAGGTGGCTGTCCGCGCCTGACTTCAGCCGCTCTTCTTGACGTTCTTCTTGAGCGTCGCGACCTCCTGGGCCTTGGGCGCCAGATAGCCGGGCAGCGCGGCCGCCTGCCGCACCCAGGCGGTAAACTGGGCTTCGTCGAACGCCCCGTCGGCGCCGATATGCAGATAGCGCGTGTTAGGGTCCTTGGACCCCACCGGCGGCTCAGGCGTCAGCGCGACACCCTGAAAGAAGGCAATCTTGATGTAATTGGTCAGGCAGTGAAGGCCGAGAAAATAGCCCTGCCCCGGCACGCCATAAAACGGCGAGTTCCACTTCACCGCCTTGGTGACATCGGGCAGCACCGCCACGATCAGCGCGTCCAGCCGCTCGCCCACGCCGCGCTTCCATCCCGGCATGGCCACGATATAGGCCTGCACGGGCCCATCGCCATCGCCCTTGGCAATCTGCGGATTGCCGCCGGACAGCAAGACCGGCTCCGCCGCTGCCTTCTGTGTGCTCTTGCTCACCACGGCGTGCCTCCTGTAGCGTCCACTCATCAGGACAGGCTAACGCCGCAGATATTGATGCGTCCAGCCATCACCAATTTTGATCCCTCCCATTGTCAAAATCGGTTCGACCTTGGTTCCGCACAGGCATAGCGTGCGCAGCCTGGGGAGGAATCAATGGTTCGTCGTGACTGGTTCTGGATTATTCTGCTCGGCGCCATCTGGGGCTGCTCGTTCATCTTCAACGCCGTGCTGATCCGCGAAATCGGCCCGCTCTGGGTCACCTCCTTGCGCGTCGGTATCGGCGCGCTGGGCTGCTGGGCCGTCATGGTGGCGCTGCGCAAACCCATTCCCCGCGATCCGGTGCTGTGGCTCAAGCTGGGCGGGCTGGGCGTGCTGGCCTATGCCATTCCCTTCGCGCTGTTCCCGCTGGCCCAGGCCAATCTGGCCAGCGGCGTCGCCGCCATAATCAACGCCCTTACGCCACTGGTGACCGTCATTGTCAGCCATTTCTGGCGCGGCGGCGAAAAGGCCTCGCGCATCAAGATTGCTGGTGTCGTCGTCGGCTTTGCCGGCGCCTTCATTCTGGCATGGCCGGCGCTGAGCAGCGGGGGCGATTCCCGGCTCTGGGCCATCGGCGCCTGCCTGCTCGCCACGCTGTGCTATGCGCTCTCGCTCAACATCACCCGCAGCTTCAAGGCCATAGAGCCTACTGCGCTGGCCTCTGTCGCCCTTACCGGCGCGGCCATCATTGCCATCCCGATCGCCTTTATTACCGAGGGCACACCGATCATGGTGCGGGCTGAATCCTGGATGGCGGCGCTGGCCATCGGGCTAATGTCGACCGCCTTCACCTTCCAGGTCATGTATCGCATTCTGCCGCGTGTCGGTGCGACGAACTTCGCCACAACCACCTTCATCGCCCCGATCTCGGCAGTGATACTGGGCGTTACCATCCTGCGCGAGACGGTCCTGCCGATCCAGATTTTGGGCATGCTGGTGATCTTCACCGGGCTGCTGCTGATCGATGGCCGCATTGGCAAGCTGTGGCGTCGCGTCGCGGCCTGACGGGGAACGACAACTGTGCTGGGACGTTCCTCCAACCAAAGGAGCGCCCCATGTCTCAGCCGATCAACGAACCCCGCCCCGATATCGATCCCGTAGCTCCGCCCGAGATCATTCCCCAGCCCGAGCCCGCGCCGCCGCAGCCGGTTGATCCCGTGCCACCCCATCCCGAGGAACTGCCCGATACACCTCAGCCGGTGGAAGATCCCACGCCCGGCCAGCCTGACCCCATTCCGGGCGACGACCAACCGCCGACCTGGAGCTAGTATCAAAAAAAACGGCGCCTCATGGCGCCGTTGCTGCTTCTCGATCATCTCAGCTCAAGTTTGTCGGCGATAAACGACGCCGTGTGTGATCACTCGAGCCCGAGCTTCTTTTTCATCAGCGCGTTCAGCACCTGCGGATTAGCCGTGCCGCCCGAAGCCTTCATCGCCTGGCCGACGAACCAGCCAATCATTGACGGCTTGACCAGTACCTTGGCGACCTGATCGGGATTGGCGGCGATGATCTCGTCGACAATGGCTTCGATGGCGCCCATATCGGTCATCTGCTTCATGCCGCGCCGCTCAACGATCTCGGCCGGATCACCCTCGGGTTCCTCGGCAATGATGATCTGCAGCAAATCCTTGGCGCCCTTGGACGAAATCGTCCCTTCCGCCACCAGATCCACGATTCCGGCCACCTGTCCGGGCTGCAGATGGGTCTCCCAGATCGCCAGCCCCTGACTATTTGCAAAGGCGGCAACATCGGCATTGAGCATATTGGCCACGGCCTTGCCGTCGCGCTTGGTGTCGCCGAACGCCACCACAGCCTCAAAATAGTCCGCGGTTTCACGATCCAGCGTCAGCACCATGGCGTCATAGGGCGTCACGCCAAAATCGCTGATGAACCGAGCCTTCTTTTCGTCCGGCAGTTCGGGCAGGCCGTCGGCCAGTTCGGCCACGAAGGCATCATCGAATTCGAGCGGCAGCAGATCGGGATCGGGGAAGTAGCGATAATCATGCGCCTCTTCCTTGGAGCGCATCGAGCGCGTCTCGCCAGCCTTGGGATCATACAGCCGGGTTTCCTGGTCGATAATGCCGCCATCTTCGAGAATATCGATCTGACGCCGTGCCTCAAATTCAATCGCCTGACCGGCGAAGCGGATCGAGTTCACATTCTTGATCTCGCACCGCGTGCCGAATTCGCCACCGGGCCGACGCACCGAGACATTGACGTCGGCGCGCATGGAGCCCTGCTCCATATTGCCGTCGCAAGTGCCCAGATAGCGCAAAATGCTCCGCAGCTTGGCCAGATATTCCTTGGCTTCCTCGGACGAGCGCAGATCTGGCTTGCTGACGATTTCCATCAGCGCCACACCCGAGCGATTGAGATCCACAAAGCTCATATTGGGATGCTGGTCATGGATCGACTTGCCGGCATCCTGCTCCAGATGCAGCCGCTCAATGCCGATCTCGATACTGCCATCAGCCATATCGAGCTGAACGGCGCCTTCGCCGACAATCGGGTCCTTGAACTGGGAAATCTGATAGCCCTGCGGCAGATCGGGATAAAAATAGTTCTTGCGGTCAAACACGCTGCGCTTGTTGATCTGGGCCTTCAGGCCCAGGCCGGTGCGCACGGCCTGGCGAACGCATTCCGCGTTGATGGTGGGCAGCATGCCGGGCATGGCCGCATCCACAAATGACACATTGGCATTGGGCGGATTGCCAAACGCAGTTGATGAACCCGAGAACAACTTGCTCTCGGAAGTCACTTGCGCGTGCACTTCCATGCCAATGACGACTTCCCAGTCACCGGTCGATCCGGTGATGAAGCTTTTCGGGTTGGGTGTGCGCGTGTCGATGAGGGTCAATTGAGCATCCTGCGAGGCAAGGCGAAACGATGCCAAACGCATAGAGCGAAGGGCTTGGCGATGCAATGGTTTGGGTGGCCAGGCTAGTCCTCGTGGCCGATATCGCCGTCGAACGGCATGAGGCGCTTTTCCAGATGCACGCTCATGAAGGGTTGCGGCATGCCGCGCCCGTCCGGTCGCAATGCCAGGATGCGATAACCCTGCTTCTCATAGAACTGCACTGCGGGCACATTGTCGGCGGGCGTTTCCAGATACACCCGCTCGGCGCCGCCGAGTTCCAGCATCGATTCCATCCGCCGCAACAACATCGAACCGATTCCGTTGCGCTGTAGTTCCGGCATCACGAACAAGTAGGGAATATAGGCCCGTCGCGACGCGCGCGAACACCAGCCCACGACAATGCCATCGACCTCGGCAACAATGATCCGGCTGAGCGTCTCGGCGACCACTTGTGAGAGCCGATACCGCTCGGCGTCACGCAGCCCCGGTCGCGCCGTCAGCAGCGGCAAAATGCCCTGTTCCCAAGCACGATAGGCTATCTCGGCCAGTCGCCGGGCATCGGCGCCTTCGGCCTTGCGAATGGTGATGCCTGGCATGGTGGCCTCCGTTATCTGCGGCGCCGCGCCGCAATAATGCCCTTCTCGTAATTGATGTTCCAGTCGATCAGGGTCCGCCACACAAGTTCGGCCTGATCCTCGTCAAGATCAAGGGCCAAACTGCGTTGCCTGATCTTGGCAATCACCGCTTCGATGCGAACCGGGTCATGTGCCTCATGTGGATCGGTCTTGATCTCGGCCATCCGCGTCACATACTGATGCCGCTCGGCAAACAGGTTGAGCAGCAGACTGTCGATCCGGTCGATTTCGGCGCGGACGTCGTCCTTGGATTGGCAGTCGGCGGGGGCGTTCTGAGCGGTCACGGCAGATTCCAGTGCGATTGGGACTTGTTGCAGGTTTGCACCGCCCCGCCGGTGATTTCAACTGCCCCCCTTGCGCAAATTCCCGGCAATTGGCTATCACACGCAAATGTCTAGTCAGTCTGAGACCGCCTGAAGCCTCGTCCAAATGCGACGAGGCACAATGAACCAGTCAACCGCCGAGCGCGATGCCGGTCGTTGATCGTGTTTGTTCGCGGGTCCTGGCCCGCGCCCTATGGCGACAGACGTTCTATGGATATCTCAAGAAGTGAACAGCGGGTGCTGCATGCCCTCGCGCAGGGTGGCCGCATTGCGCTCATCCGCAATCAGGCGGGCAAAACCACCGGCCTGGAAATGTTCAACCGCGAAGGCTGGTTGATGAGCGATTGCACCATGCTCTTGTTTAAAAAGCTCAAGGCCAGGAAGGCCATCAAGTCCTGCAATGGCCAACCTTACCGCATTACCAAACGCGGCCTGGAACTGGTCCGCAGCGAATATGACAACCGGTAGCCCTGCGCTTGCCACACGCCGCCCGAACCTGACAGACCTGCCCCTCCCCCTTGTGGGGAGGGGTCAATGGCGAACATGGCTCACAAAAAGCTTGAGGCCCACCCGTCGCCTGGCAATCGGGGATTAGTGCTTGGTGACGCCGCTCAGCGCCGCGGCGATGTGTTCCCATTCACTGGCGACGCTGGCGGTAGCGCGCTTCTTGCCAGCGCGGCGATACCAGTAATCGGCATTGCCCATATCGGCCTCGATCCAGTGCATCAGCGCATGCACCCAGTCAAACGCCGCCACACCTTCCATCGACTGAACGATATTGTGCGCCTGCTCCCATTCCGGACCCACGCGCAACTCCCCCTTCTTGAGCCACCACATCGCCTGGAGCGGCATGCTCAGGTCCTTGGGCGGTTCGGACCAGTCCTGGGAGGTAAAAATGTCAGTGGCCATCGAAGATACTCTTGTCGGCCCGGACGCCGTACCCGACGGTGTCACAACCAGTTTCAATTTGTGCATGCCCGCCAAATAAGGCGGATCGGCGCAGCAATCAAGTAGCGCCGGCCTGCGGGGCTACCACCAGGGCTTGGGGGAGAAGTCCATATCGGCGCTGCGTTCGATGACGCGCGCGGCGGCAAACAGCGTTTCCTCATCGAACGGCTTGCCGATCAACTGCAGTCCCAGGGGCAAGCCCTGACCATCCTTGCCGGCCGGAACGGCAATGCCCGGCAGCCCCGCCATGTTCACTGTCACGGTGAAAATGTCGTTGAGGTACATCTTGACCGGATCATTGGCCATAGCCTCGTCGCCAATGCCAAACGCCGCCGAAGGCGTGGCTGGCGTCAGGATGGCGTCGACGCCGGCGTGGAAGGCGTCCTCGAAATCTCTCTTGATCAGCGTCCGCACCTTCTGCGCCTTGACGTAATAGGCGTCGAAATAGCCGGCCGACAGCACATAGGTGCCGATCATGATGCGGCGCTTCACCTCGCGGCCAAACCCGGCGGCGCGGGTCAGTTCATACATGTCGGTGATGTCCTTGCCGGTGCCGCGCAGGCCGTACTTGACGCCGTCATAGCGCGCCAGATTGGACGAGGCTTCGGCGGGCGCCACGATGTAATAGGCCGGTAGCGCGTATTTGGTGT
>NZ_JAUYGL010000131.1 GCF_030689745.1 Devosia sp. | reverse complement strand
GAACATCAGGCTGATGGTCGAATCGCCAAAGATCGATTTGTTGCCGAGAACGATCGTCGTCAGGTCCGGGTCTTCCTTGACCGACTGCACGGTGTCGGCGGAGAGGTCGATCCGCTCTGACAGAAGCAGTTTCAACGGTGTCTTGTCGAGCGGATAGAGATCCCAGGTCTTGAGCTTGCGATTGCCGATGACCACGGCCTTGCCGTCGGCGATGACCCGGATCGGAGACGGATCCTCGTAGTTGAAGCGCAGCTTGCCGGGGCGGTCGATGAAGAACTTGCCGCCGGTCTGTTCGCCATTCGGGCCGAACTGAATGAACTCGCCGGTCATGGTCTTGACCGCGGAAAAATGATCGGCAAGCCTTTGCGCCGCGTCGGACGCGCGCGCGCCGCCGGGAAAGGCCAGAAGGCCGGCAGCGGCGGCCATCAGCGTCAGTCCCAGACCCAAACCTGTGCCCAGGAGCGCCCGGCGCGCGGGATCATGCCGTTCCGTCATGGTGGAAGTGGTCTGTTTCGACATTGCTGTCTCCGTTTCGTTTCAACCGTCATGTCGCGCAAGACTGCGGCGCCAGTGTGACGCTGAGGCTTCTGGCCTTCGCGGCTACCTGGGATCGATATCGTCTTCCGTCGGCACCAGGATTTCCCGCTTGCCGGCATGATTGGCCGCGCTGATGACGCCTTCGTTTTCCATGCGCTCGATCAGCGAGGCGGCCCGGTTGTAGCCGATCCCGAGCCGGCGCTGGATATAGGAGGTCGAAGCCTTGCCGTCGCGCAGCACGATCGCCACCGCCTGATCATAGGGATCGTCCGACTCCGCCAGATTGGAGGTCCCCGCCGGACCGCCGCCGGTGTCGATCTCGTCATCATCCTCGGTGATGGAATCCAGATACTCGGGCACGCCCTGGGTCTTGAGATGGGAGACGATGTCCTCGACCTCCTTGTCGGAGACGAACGGCCCGTGCACGCGCTGGATGCGCCCGCCACCGGCCATGAACAGCATGTCGCCCATGCCCAAGAGCTGCTCGCCGCCCTGCTCGCCCAGAATGGTGCGCGAATCGATCTTGGAGGTGACCATGAACGAGATGCGGGTGGGGAAGTTGGCCTTGATGGTGCCGGTGATGACGTCCACCGAAGGGCGCTGGGTGGCGGTGATGATGTGGATGCCGGCGGCACGCGCCATCTGGGCCAGGCGCTGGATGGCGCCTTCAATGTCCTTGCCGGCCACCATCATCAGATCGGCCATCTCGTCGACCACGACCACGATATAGGGCAGGACTTCGAGCTGAAATTCCTCAGTCTCAAAGATGGCTTCGCCGGTTTCGCGGTCAAACCCGGTCTGCACCGTGCGGCTGATGATCTTGCCTTCGGTCGCCGCCTCACTGACGCGCTGGTTGAAGCCGTCAATATTGCGCACGCCGATCTTGCTCATCTTGCGATAGCGGTCTTCCATCTCGCGCACGGCCCATTTGAGCGCCACCACGGCCTTTTGCGGGTCGGTGACGACGGGGGTCAGCAGATGGGGAATGCCGTCATAAATGCTCAGTTCGAGCATTTTGGGATCGATCATGATCATGCGGCACTGCTGGGGCGTCATCTGGTAGAGCAGGCTGAGGATGAAGGTGTTGATACCCACCGACTTGCCCGAACCGGTGGTACCGGCGATCAGCAGATGCGGCATGCGGGCGAGATCGGCAATCACCGGCTCGCCACCAATGGTCTTGCCGAGGCAGATGGGCAGCTTGCCCTTCATCTTTTCAAAATCGGAGCTGGCCAGCATTTCGCGGAAATACACGGTTTCGCGGTTCTGGTTGGGCAGTTCGATGCCGATGGCATTGCGGCCGGGCACCACCGCCACGCGGGCGGAGATGGCGCTCATCGAGCGGGCAATATCGTCGGCCAGGGAGATGACCCGTGACGATTTGATCCCCGGGGCGGGCTCGAGTTCAAACAGGGTGACGACGGGGCCGGGGCGGACATTGATGATGTCGCCCTTGACGCCAAAATCTTCCAGCACACCCTCAAGCTGGCGCGCCATGGCTTCGAGCCGCTCGGGCGCATGTTCGGGCGAAGGGCCCTTGTGCTTGGGTTCGGCGAG
Source organism: Devosia sp. (assembly GCF_030689745.1). Taxonomy (GTDB): domain Bacteria; phylum Pseudomonadota; class Alphaproteobacteria; order Rhizobiales; family Devosiaceae; genus Devosia; species Devosia alba. Next base: position 37,332 of record NZ_JAUYGL010000131.1, on the reverse strand, counting down.
CAGGTTGAGCGCGGGCAGCTCGAAGCCACCGGGCTCGTCCAGAAACGAGCTCTGGGCTTCGCGCAGCATGCGGCTGCCTGGCTGCGGCCGGGGGGCCGGGGCAGCGACCCGCGGCTTGGCCGGATCGACCGGATGGAAGCGTGAATCGCCGCGCTGATGGTGGCTGGCGGCAGGCGCTGACGGGGCGTCCGCGATGAAGGGAATGTCGTCATCGACCTCGTCGGGATAGTCGAGTTCGGTGTCGTCGTAGCTCGGACGGGCATTGATGCGCGCCGAGGTGTCGGATGCCATTTGCGGGGCGGCCTCGGCACTGAAAGGGGCGGCAAAAGCGGGTTCCACTGGCGCTGGCGCGTGGATGCGGCGCGGGGCTGACGCCACCGTCGGCGCGTACTGATCGGGAGCGCGGCCATCCAGGCTGGGTTCGACCTCTTCCTCGCGCCAGCTGGCGGCGTCGGCCGCCTGGCGTTCGGCATGGCTCTGGCGGGCGCGGCGATAGGCGGTGCGCAGCGAATAGCCCACATGTACCACCGCACCCAGCGCGATATCGACAATGGGGTTGGTCTCTGGCTCATCGGCCTGGGCGGCGGCGGCGCCCTTGCGAGTGGCACCGGCGGCCGCAGTTTTGCGCGGGCCGGTCGGCACGGAGGTCCCCAGACCCATGGCGATCCAGAACAGGGCCAGAGCCGGCACGGCAATGATGATGGCAAACAGAACGGTCGTTACCGCCTGCGGCTGCGCGCCGGTCACCAGCGCGGCAAGATTGGTAAAACCGGTGCCGACCAGCCCGCCCAGGCCGGTTGGCAGCGGCCAGGTGGCCGGCATGACGACAAAGGCCAGCACGCCTGCGCCCAGCAGGGTGGCGCCGATCCAGCCCAGCAGGCGCAGACCCATATGGCTGGGCATGCGCCGCCGCGCGAAGTTCCAGCCCCACAGGGCCGGCGGCACCAGCATCAGCAAGGCGGCCAGACCAAACACCTGAAACAGCGTGTCGGCGATCACGGCGCCGGGAAAGCCCAGCCAATTGGCGGCCGGCTTGAGCGTGGCATAGGTGAAGCTGGGGTCATCGACCGACCAGGACGCCAGCGCAGCCAGACAGATCGCCACCACGGCCAGCAGCAGCAGACCGGCGAGGCGCACGGGAATGCGGATCGCCAGCGCCGGGGGTGGCGTGGGCAATGGCTTGGTCGAAGCACGGGTGCCACGTTGCGGCACGGAGCGGATTTCGTCGAGTACGGGCGAAGGAGAGCTGGGCATGGGCGTGTCCGGAGCGGCCCGGAACGGTCCGGGCCCAATCAGTGCCATGCTAGTGGGGTCGGGTTAACCCAAGGCTAACCATCGCGGCAGGCACCCGCAAAAGTCATCGCCCGACAGCAAAAAAGCCCACGATAGCCGCGGGCTTTTTGGTTTTGGGTGATTGAGCCAACGACCCCGGCGGCGATGTGCCGCCGGGATCAGCAAGGCTAGTTGTAGGCGCGCTCACCATGGCTGGACAGATCAAGCCCATCGCTTTCGGCCGATTCGGGAACCCGCAGGCCACCAAAAATCGCCTTGACGATCAGCATGGCCACCAACGCCACCACACCGGACCAGACAATGGCGACACCGACAGCCGTCAGCTGGATCACGAACTGGTTGACGATGGAGTAGTCTGCCGCTTCGCCGAGCGGATAGCCGCCCATAGCGGGGGCCGCGACAATAGCGGTGCCCAGCGCGCCGACAATGCCGCCCACGCCATGGATGCCAAACACGTCAAGGCTATCGTCATATTTCAGCATGGGCTTGAGGTTGACCACGGCCCACAGGCAGACGATGCCGGCCACGCCACCGAGCGCAATGGCGCCACCGACCCCGGCAAAGCCGGCGGCGGGAGTGATTGCCACCAGACCAGCAACGGCGCCCGAGACGGCACCAAGAGCAGAGGCGTGACCGCGGGTGGTGCGTTCGGCCAGGGCCCAGGCCAGCGCGCCGGCAGCGGGTGCGAGCACGGTGTTGATCAGCGCCACGGCGGTCAGCGCATTGGCTTCCAGATTCGAGCCGGCATTAAAGCCAAACCAGCCGAACCAAAGCAGGCCGACACCGGCATAGGTCCAGACCAGATTGTGGGGCGCAATCGGCTCCTTCATGTAGCCCAGACGGGGGCCAAGCACGATGGCGGCGACGAGCGCGGCGACACCGGAATTGATGTGCACCACCGTGCCACCGGCAAAGTCATAGGCGCCCAGACCAAACAGCAGGCCGGGACCCGACCAGACCATGTGGGCCATGGGGACATAGGAGAAGGTGAACCAGATCGCGAGGAATGCCATCAGGGCGCCAAACTTCATGCGCTCGGCGATGGCGCCGACAATCAGGGTGGAGGTGATGCAGGCAAAGGTCATCTGGAAGGCCACGAACACCAGTTCGGGCAGCTCAAAGCCGGCCGAGAAGGTTGCCGCCCGTGAGTCCAGAGTAACGCCCGACAGGAAGAACTTGGAAAAATCCCCGAAAAACGCCGACAGACCGCCTTCGGTGGGGCCAGCAAAGGCCAGCGAGTAGCCATAGGCGACCCAAAGGATGGAAATCATCGAAAAGCCGAGGAACACCTGGGTGAGCACCGACAGGATATTCTTGGCGCGCACCAGGCCGCCATAGAACAGGGCCAGACCCGGCACCGTCATGACGATCACGACCATGGTCGAGACCAGCATCCAGGCCACGTCGCCCTTGTCGACCACAGCGACCGCTTCAGCCGCCGGCGCGGCGGCGTCCTGGGCAAAGGCCGGCAGGGCCAGCAGAAGGGAGGCCAGTGCAGCGCCCCCGAAGAGTTTTGTCGTCTTCATCTTGGTATCTCCAATGAGGCTCAAAGGGCGGCCGCGCCGGTTTCACCGGTGCGAATGCGGGTGATAGCCAGCAGCTCGAGCACGAAAATCTTGCCATCGCCGATGCGGCCAGTCTGGGCGCTGTCGCGGATGGCGTTGACAACTTCGTCGGCAATGGTGTCATCGACGGCGATCTCAAGCTTGAGCTTGGGCAGGAAGTGCACCGCATATTCGGTGCCGCGGTAAATTTCCGAGTGCCCCTTCTGGCGGCCGAAACCCTTCACTTCGGTCACGGTCATGCCGTGTACGTCGAGCGCGGTGAGTGCCTGACGAACCTCTTCGAGACGCGATGGCTTGATAATGGCGATAACCAGTTTCACGTTTGCCCCCTTTTGCAACTTAGTGCTTGGTCTGGAATGGCTTCATAGACTCAAGCGCCGTGCCAAGTGCGTGATCGCGGGCAAAACCCTGCATCTTCATGGTGTTAGGATATGTTGTCTGCGTTTTCCGGCGCAGGCTTTCGCATTCTGCCTAAAATTTGGGCAGAAAGGCACCGGATTTGCACATTTCTGTGGCGCATCGTCGCTGGCCCGCCGCCGTTGGCGCGGGGAACATCGGGTTCAGACGAGGCTGGCGCCGGACTTTGGACAAGCCCGTGCCAGGGCAGGTAGAAGGCCGGGCGGACCCGGCCTTCGCATGAGTTACCTGAACTCGGGATAGGCCTCGATGCCGATTTCGGCGACATCCAGGCCCGCATCCTCGTCTTCGGCCGTGGGGCGCAGGCCCATGGTCGCCTTGAGGATGAACCAGACCGCAAAGCTCACCACGAAGGTGAAGACACCGACGATGATGATGGAGATCAGCTGACCGCCCAGATTGGCGTCCGGATTGGTGAAGACCACGGCAATGGTGCCCCAGATGCCGGCGAGCAGGTGGACCGGGATGGCGCCAACCACGTCGTCGATCTTGAGCCGGTCGAGCATGGGCACACCCAGCACGACGATGATGCCGCCCACCGCGCCGATCAGCGACGCCGTGCCCAGGCCGGGCGTGAGGGGTTCAGCGGTGACCGCCACCAGGCCGGCAAGCGCCCCGTTGATGACAAAGGTCAGGTCGAACTTCTTGTAGAGAAGGCCTGAAAGCACCAGAGCAGCCAAGGCCCCGCCGACGGCGCCGGCATTGGTATTGGCCATGATGCGACCGACCGCGGCAATGTCGTTCACCGAACCCATGGCGAGCTGGGAGGCCCCGTTAAAGCCGAACCAGCCGAGCCAGAGGATGAACATGCCCAGCGTCGCCAGCGGCATGGACGAACCGGGCATGGCATTGACCGTGCCGTCGGCATTGAACTTGCCGCGACGCGCGCCGAGCAGAATGGCGCCGGCCAATGCAGCCCAGCCACCGACCGAGTGCACCACCGTGGAACCGGCAAAGTCGAGGAAGCCGAACTGGCTGTCGAGGAAACCGCCGCCCCATTTCCAGGAGCCGGCAATGGGGTAGATCAGGCCGGTCAGCACGACGGTGAAGAGCAGGAAGGGCACCAACTTGATACGCTCGGCCAAGGTGCCCGAGACGATCGAGGCGGCGGTGGCGCAGAACATGACCTGAAAGAAGAAGTCGGCGCTGGTGGCAGCATAGGAGAAGTCATCGGCCGTATCGGCAGTCACGCCAACCGCTTCGAGCACGGCAATGCCGAAGGCGCCCAGATAGCCGCCGGTCTCGTCAGCACCCATGATCCAATTGCCCAGCGGGTACATCAGGTTGTAGCCGATCAGGTAATACATCAGGCAGGCGACGCCAAACAGCGAGATGTTCTTGAGCAGCTGCATCGAGACGTTCTTGGTGCGCACCATGCCCGCTTCGACCATGGCGAAACCCGCCGCCATGAAGAATACCAGGATGCCCCCGAGCACCATTAACAGCGAATTGAGGATGAAGACGACGTCGGCCGAGACGCCCTCGCTGACCGTCGCCGCGGCCTCGGCAGCTTCCGCAGGTGCGGCATCCTGACCCAGGGCGGGAAGAGTGAGCAGCAGGCCCGCCAGGGCTATGCCCCCCAGCAGGCGCCGCGATGTTTTCTGACCTGTCATTGTTCTTGTTCTCCGGAGATGTCGGTTAAAGCGCGGCCGGACCGGTTTCACCGGTGCGGATGCGCGTAATGGCCAAAAGGTCGAGCACGAAGATCTTGCCATCGCCTATGCGCCCGGTCTGGGCGCTGTCGCGGATGGCATTGGTCACCGGATCGGCGACCGCATCATCGACGGCGATTTCCACCTTGAGCTTGGGCAGGAAATGAACCGCGTATTCCGTGCCTCGGTAGATTTCGGAATGGCCCTTCTGGCGTCCGTAACCCTTGACCTCGGTGACAGTCATGCCGTGGACGTCCAGTGAATTGAGGGCCTGGCGGACCTCTTCGAGACGTGATGGCTTGATGATCGCAACAATCAGCTTCATGTAATCTCCCGCAGCGCTGCAATGTCTTTACGTCAGTCTAGACTCAAGAGCCGTGCCAGAATTGGGACACAATCTCTAGACGACTGAAATATTTGCAGAAAATTGCCGGAAGACTGCCTTTCTGCCCCGGCTATTCACGCACTGAGATTGATCGATGCACAATAGATTGGCATTTTGGATTTTTGTGCCTAACAGATGGGCAGCTTGGCAGCGTGCCGGGACGGGCGTAGAGATCTGGGGCAGCAGACGGAGGCCGAGATGCAGGATCAGGATCATTTTGACGTCATCATCGTGGGTGGTGGCCCCGTCGGGCTGACGCTGGCGCTGGCGCTGACCCAGGCGGCCCGCGGCATCCGCGTGGCGCTGGTGGATCGGCGGCCGCTGACGGTGCCGCGCGACAACCGCGCCTCGGCCATCGCGGCCGGGGTGCGGCGGGTGTTTGAGGCGCTGGGGGTGTGGCCTGCCATGCTGGCGGAAGCGCAACCCATCAGCGCCATGCGCATCACCGATTCGGGCGAGGGTGATATTTCGCGGCCACTGTTCCTCAGCTTTGATGGCGATCTGGCGCCCGGCGAGGCCTTTGCCCATATGGTGCCGAACCGGGTCAGCACGTCGGCGCTGATGGAGGCGCTGGGCGATGCTGCCAGCATCATCGCGCCGGCCCAGGTCACCGGTTACGCGGTAACGGGCGATCTGGCGGCATTGTCGCTGGCCGGTGGCCGGGTGTTGCGGGCGCCGCTGCTGGTGGCGGCCGATGGCAGCCAGTCGGCCTTGCGCGGCATGGCCGGGATTGGCGTGACCGGACATGATTATGGCCAGACCGGGCTGGTGACCACCATTGCCCACGCCCTGCCCCATGACGGCGTCGCCTATGAGCATTTCCGGCCGGCCGGCCCCTTCGCCAGCCTGCCGCTGCCCGGCAACCGCTCCTCGCTGGTATGGACCGAACGCAGCGACGCAGCCGGGCACTGTCTGGACCTCGATCCAGTGGCGCTGGCGGCAGAGATCGAGGCGGTGATGGGCGCCACGCTGGGCGCGGTCACGGTGGAAGAAAAGCTGATGGGGTTTCCGCTGCGCCTGCAGATTGCGCGCAGTTTTATCGCGCCGCGGCTGGCGCTGGTGGGTGATGCCGCCCATGTGGTGCACCCGATTGCCGGTCAGGGGCTCAATCTTGGACTCAAGGATGTGGCGGCGCTGGCCGAGGTGGTCATTGAAGCGGTGCGGCTGGGGCTCGATCATGGCAGCGACGATGTGCTGGAGCACTATCAGAGCTGGCGCCGGCTCGACACTGCGGGCATGGCGGCAATGACCGACGGGCTCAACCGGCTGTTTTCCAATGATGTGGCGCCGGTCCGCGCCCTGCGTGACTTCGGGCTGGGGCTGGTGGATCGGGCCGGGCCGGTCAAATCGGCGCTGATCCGCACGGCTGCTGGGGTGTCGTCAGGCGGGCCCAGACTGTTGAGCGGGCTGCCGCTCTAGCCGAGGGCACGCAAGACGGCGACCGCCTCGTCGCGGCGATCCCAGGGCACAAAGACATGATCGTGGTGGTAGGCGGCCACGACATTGGCGCTGATGCCGGCTTGGGTCAGCGCAGTGGCCATGGCTGCGGTCATGCCGACCGCCTCAAGCGCGGAATGCACCATCATGGTGATGCGCGCCCAACGACCTTCTGCGGCGATACCGGCAGCGGCCAGGTCATCAAGCATGGCGATGACGGTCAGCCCCTCGGCCTCGCGCAGTAACCCGAAGGGCTCCAGTCCGGCGGGCAGGGCCTGACCATGCGGCAGCAGGGCGAAGCCGTACGGATGGATGTCGAGCACCGGGGTGAGCCCGGCCAGCAGACGGGCCAGATCGCTCTCAGCGGCCATAATTGCCGTCATCAAGGTTGGGCAGGCGCCGCAGCGAATCGGGGTCGACCTGGCGCGCCTCGTCGAGGCTGAGCAGCGGCACGCCGCTGACGATGGGAAACGCCAGGCGCGCTGCCACCGAAACCAGTTCCTGACGATCCGCCGACAGGACCAACCGGGTCTTGGTCAGCGGACAGACCAGCATTTCAAGGGTCTTGATATCGAGCACATAGCGCGGATCGACCGGGGACGTGGCCATCAGTTGAGCGAGGGGGCGCTGCCGCCGCTGCCGCGCGCCATTTCATATTCGGTCATGGCGATCAGGGTTTCGGCGCGTTGTTCGAGCGTGGGGGCTTCGAGCAGGAGCTGCTTGTCGGCTGCATCATAGGGCCCGACCATGCAGCAGAAATTGACCAGGTCGGCGGTGCCGGTGCGCTCGATCTCCTCCCAGTTCAGCTCGATATTGGCGAAGTCGGCATAGTCGCGCATCAGCCTGACGAAACGCTCCCGGTCCACCGCCTCCTCGCCAAAATTGCGGGTGAAATCGCTGGCAAAATCGGTGGCGTCAACAACGCCCTGACGATAGGGCGTCAGCACGGTTAGCTCATGGGCGAGGCGGAATCGCGTCACGCCTTCGAGAATGATGAAATAGCGGCCCTCCCCGCTCTCCTCGAAATGGGTGATGCGGCCCAGACAGCCAATGGCCTGCAGCGGATCGCGACCGCGCGGGCTTTCCTCGGTGGTGTCTTCGGGCTGGATCAGGCCAATCAGGCGATCGCCGCGCAGCGCCGCGTCCACCATCTCGATATAGCGCGGCTCAAAGACATTGAGCGGCCGGTGCGAGAACGGCAGCAACAGCGCTCCCGAAAGCGGGAACAGCGGCACTGATTTGGGCAGATCGGCGGGCTGGGCGGGGCGCTTGAGCATCGATGCGGTTGCTCCTAGGAGAACAGCGCCGCCGACAACAGGCGGCGACCCTTGGCCGTTGCGGGGTCCTTGGGGCCCCAGGCATCAAAAAATTCCAGCAGCTTGGCGCGGGCGCCATCCTCGTTCCAGCTGCGATCGCGCTTGACGATGGCGACCAGCGCTTCGGCCGCCTCGAGGCGCTTGTCATGGCCATTGAGGGCCAGCGCCAGATCAAAGCGCGCCTGATGGTCATCGGGATTGCTGGCGAGCGCCGCTTCGAGTGCGCTGATGTCACCGAGATTGGCTGCTTCGGCCTTGAGGCGGATGGAATTGATGGCGCTGACATAGGCCTCACCCTTGCGCTCGGCTTCGGGCACCAGATCCAGCGTCGCCTGCGCCTGCTCGGTTTCGTCAGTGGCCAGATAGACCTGGGCGAGGCCGACCAGAGCGGCGGCGTTTTCAGGCTGGTGTTGCACGACCGTGCCAAACAATTGCGCAGCGGTGCCGAGGTCGCCCGCCAGCAACGCCGCCTCGGCCGCCTCGATGGCGTCAGCGATCTGGGCTTCGAATGATCCCGCCCCCGGCTGAGGGGCTGGCGCGGCGGCAATCACCTTGTCGGCAAAGCGGCGGATTTCGGCTTCCGGCATGGCGCCCATAAAGCCGTCGACCGGACGCCCACCAGCAAAGGCAAACACGGCGGGAATCGACTGCACACCCAGCTGCCCGGCAATCTGGGGATGCTCGTCGATATTGATCTTGATCAGCTTGATCGCGCCGGCCTTCTCATTGACCACTTTTTCCAGCGCTGGCGTGAGCTGGCGACAGGGGCCGCACCAGGGGGCCCAGAAATCGACCAGCACGGGCTGGTCAGCCGAGGCGTCAATCACGTCAACCTTGAATGCGGCGTCGCTGGATTCCTTGATCAGGGCGCCGGCGGGCGGAACATTGGCGGGAGCGGCAGTGAGGTCGAGGATCGGGGTGGACATGATAAAAGGCCCTTGCAGCTAGGCGAAATCTGAAAGTTCTGGGCCCTTCTTGCGCCCGCGAACCGTGATGTGACAAGCCCCCCAATCCACAAGGCGACGCGAAGATCACGCGACGGTCAAAATGTGGGTTGCAATCGGGCTGGTGTTTAGGCATATAGGCCCGCGTCGGCGGCGAACAAGACCAGTCGCAGACAATGGAGTGCGGGTGTAGCTCAGGGGTAGAGCATAACCTTGCCAAGGTTAGGGTCGTGGGTTCGAATCCCATCGCCCGCTCCAATCTTCTCTCTCGCAGGAGAAGACACAATGAAAAGGCCGGACAGCAATGTCCGGCCTTTCGTTTTTCAGGTCCGGGCCTTTGGGCGCTAGGCCGAGCGGCGCAGCGGCTCGGACAGGGCGCTGGATGGCCTTGGCAGGCGCAGGGCGGCGACCAGGCTGCGATATTCCTGACGCGCATTTACATGCGACATCGATGGAGCGCCGCCGAGCAGATCGGCGTCGAGCGGATCGAACACCGTCATACCCACGGGAAACAGCGAGCGGAAGATTACCCGCTCGGCAATGCCGTCCGCGACGCGGCAGCCCAGCCGGGCCGCCACGCGCTCGATGGTGCTCTGCACCTGGCTGGCATTGCGCGACCCCAGATTGGCAATACGGTTGCGCACCAGCACCCAGTCGGTGCCCTGGCCGGTGCTGGCCAGGCGCTCGGCCCGGGCGCGCTGCACATTGCGCGAATAGGGGCTGGTTTCGATCGGCTCGCCGGTGCTGACATCGATGCGGGCGAGCACGTCGAGATCGATCATGCTGTCATTGATCGGGGTGATCAGCGTGTCGGCGACGCCATGGGCGAGGCGCGCCAGATTGCCATCAAAGCCGGGGGTGTCAATGACGATATAGTCGACCTCACCGCGCAATTCCGTCATCGCCTTGGTGAAAATATCGAGTTCGGTGCGCTGGTTTTCGCGGATCGAATCGCCCCAGGCAGTGGGCAGGTGCACGTGCCGGGGCATCGGCACGGTGCGGCCAGTGGTCTCGAGCGTCGCGCGACGGTTGCGGACATAGCGCGTCAGGGTCTGCTGCCGGCTGTCGACGTCGACGGTGGCGACACGATGGCCCTGATGCAGCAGATAGACGGCCAGGTGCAAGGCGGTGGTCGACTTGCCCGAGCCACCCTTTTCATTGCCCACGGCAATAATATGCGCGCCGGTGTGCCCCATTGTGGTCTCTCCAAATCAGGGACGATCCCTGTGGTCCATCAACTGCCGCCGTGGTTAACAAAGCCCTAATGGGGCGGTGGGGAAGGGCTTGCAGCATGGGTTTTCGACCGTTTTGCCGTGCGCGTCATTGGCCAGCGCCCGATGCCGACCTCCCTCAGCGCAAATGCTCGAGCAGTTCTGTCGCCGCTGCGGCGCCGGCACGGTTGGCCCCGATGGTGGAGGCCGAGGGGCCGTAGCCGACCAGATGAATGCGGGGGTCGCGCGCCACCTGCGTGGCCAGGCGGCCGGTCATGGTGATACCGCCCGAAGGCTCACGCAATTGCAGCGGTGCCAGGTGGTCGAGCGCGCTGCGAAAGCCGGTGCACCACAGGATGACATCGACCGCAAGTTCGCGGCCATCCTCCCAGCGCACGCCGGTCGGTGTGATAGCGGTGAACATCCGCTGGTGATCGAGCACGCCGCGCTGCTGCATGGCGATGATGGCCGGGCTGCGCGGCAGGCCGGTGACCGAGACCACCGAGCCGGGCGGCAGGCCCTGGCGGACGCGATCTTCCACCAGTTTGACGGCAGCGCGGCCGTCTTCGGGGGTGAAACTGCCATCGCGAAAGCACGGCGGCGTGCGGCTGACCCAGCTGGTTCTGGTCACACGGGAAATCTCATCGAGCAGCTGGATCGCCGAAATGCCGGCGCCAACCACCAGCACGTGCTGGCCGGCAAATTCTTCGGCGGTCCTGTAGTCACGGGTATGCAACTGGCGACCGGCAAAGCTCTCGGCGCCGGGATAGTGCGGGATGAAGGGCTTTTCCCAGGTGCCGGTGGCGTTGATCAGGCCGCGGGCGGAAAACACGCCGCGATCGCTCTCGATGCGCAGGCGCTCACCGCGATTGCAGACCACGCTGACTGTGGCCGGTCGCAGCACCTGCAGCTCGAACTGCTCCTCATAGGCGGCGAAATACTGCGGCACGGCGACCGCCGCTTGCACGCTGTCGTCGCCGCCGGCGCTGGCGGCGAAGCTCATGCCGGGCAGGTCATGTACCCGGTTGACGGTGGACAGGGTCAGCGAAGGCCAGCGATATTGCCAGGCGCCACCCGGCTGGGGGGCAGCATCGAGCACGAGGAAATCGCGGCGCGGCAGCAGACCCCGTTGCTTGAGGTGATAGGCGGCACTCAGCCCCGCCTGCCCGGCCCCTACAAGGACGATATCGAGCTTGAGCGCGACGCGGGCAGACTGACTTTGTGATGGCACGCACGGCTCCTATTGGCTGGCTGGCCATGTAAGGTGCGCTGGCCAGACTACAAGCCAGGCAACCTCGGCACGGCATCTGGCGTTGCCTCCCGCACAAGGAGAATCAGCATGGCACATTTGACCTATGAGGTCGTCGAACATGATGGCGGGTATGCCTACAAGGTCGGCGACGTATTTTCGGAGAGCTTCCCAACCCATCAGCAGGCCCATGACGCTGCCGCAGCGGCAGCCGAGCGGCAGCGCGCCAGTGGCGCCAGCGAGGCGATCGAATACCAGGACAGCACCGGAACCTGGCATGAAGAGCAGACCAAGGGCGGTGATCGGCCGATGACCGAAGTCGAGGACAATCTCAAGGACTAGCCAGCCGGGGAATCTGCGACCGGCAGCTTCCCCTGGTGCCGGCCAGCAGGGGGCCCGCTCGACTAGATCGCGTCGCCGTCCGCATTGAACAGATGCAGGCGGGCCGGATCGATATGGGCGGCGACGTTTTCACCCAGGGTCACCGGGCTCTGGCCCTCCAGCACGATATTGATGGGCTGGTTGTCAGTGGTGGTGGCATAGACCACGGTCTGGCCGCCGAGATTCTCCACCAGATCGACGCGCACATCGGCCAGCTTGGCGCCGCTGCCCGGGGTCAGGGTAATATGCTCGGGACGCACACCCAGCGTCGTGGCGCCGGTAACCGGGCGGTCAAGCGTCAGGCTGCCACCGGCCACGTTGAGCGTGGTGTCGGTCGCGCTGGCCGTCAGAAAGTTCATCTTCGGCGAGCCGATAAAGCCGGCCACGAAGAGGTTCTTGGGGTTGTTGTACAGATCGAGCGGGGCGCCGACCTGCTCAATGACACCGGCGCGCAGCACCACGATCTTGTCGGCCATGGTCATGGCTTCCACCTGATCATGAGTCACATAGATCATGGTATTGCCCAGATCATTGTGCAGCTTGGCGATCTCGACGCGCATCTGCACGCGCAGTTCCGCATCCAGATTGCTCAGCGGTTCATCGAACAGGAAGATGCGCGGCTCGCGCACAATGGCGCGGCCAATGGCAACGCGCTGGCGCTGGCCGCCCGAAAGCTGCTTGGGCTTGCGGGTGAGCAGTGGTTCGATCTTGAGAATCTCGGCCGCCTTGGCGACACGCTCGGCAATCTCGGCCTTGGGCATTTTGGCAGTTTCCAGCCCGAAGGCCAGGTTCTGATAGACGCTCATATGCGGATAGAGCGCATAGCTCTGAAACACCATGGCGATGCCACGCCGGGCTGCGGGCACATCGTTCATGCGTTCGCCATCGATCAGCAGATCACCACCGGTGATCGGCTCCAGCCCGGCAATCATGCGCAGCAGGGTGGACTTGCCGCAGCCCGAAGGTCCGACAAACACCGTGAATTCACCGGGGTTGATGGTCAGATCAATGCCGTGAATGACGCTCACGTCGCCATAGGCTTTGACGATACGGCTCAACTCGATGTTGGTCGACATGGCGAACTCCTAAGCGGTCCGGAACGAGGCTGGGACCCAGCTCTGATATAGCGGATGGCCGGGGCCGAGCGGCAGGGCAACGTCCTCGCCGGTCGACGACGAATGATAGAAGGCGGTGACCAGTTCAAGCGACCGGCGCGAATCGGCGCTGGTCACTGGCAGTGGTGCGGCGCCGATCAGCGCAGCGTGGAACCGCTCCATCTGGGTCTGGAAACGCGATGGCACATGCTGCCAATTGGCCAGCAGGGCATCGATCTTGACCTTGGTCTGGTCGTTGCGCGGCTGGATGTTCCACAGCTTCTCGCCGGGATTATAGGCGGCGTGGTCGCTCTCGAAGGTGACGTTTTCAAAGGCCAGCCGGATGCGGGTGGTATCATCGGCCGCCCCAAGCGTGGCGGTCAGGCTGGCCAGGGCACCGCTCTGCATCAGCAGCGAGGCCGAGATGGTGTCTTCGACCTCGATCGGATTGACCCGGGTGGCGACGCGACCGAAGACCCTGGCGATATCGCCCATCAGATAGGTGAACAGATCGTGCGGGTGGATGGCGTGGCCCATCAGCACGCCGCCGAGTTCGCTGGCCCATTTGCCGCGCCACGGCACGGCGTAATAATCGGCATCGCGGCGCCAGAAGGTTTCCACCGTACCGCTAAAGGCCTTGCCGGCCAGGCCGGCATCAATGATGGCCTTGGCCTGCTCTATGCCATCGCCGAAGCGATACTGGAACACCGGCATCAGCTTGCCCTTGGAGAGCTTCTCCTGGGCCATGACTTCATCAACCTGGGCGAGCGAGCCGACCAGTGGCTTTTCGCAGATGACGTGCTTGCCGGCCTTGAGCGCGGCCAGCACCATGGGATGGTGCAGCATGGGCGGGGTGCAGATGTCGATAATGTCGATATCGTCCATCGCCAGAACGGCGTCAAAATCGGCGACGCGGCGCTCGATGCCGAATTCATCGGCGACACTGGTCATGCGGTCTTCGTTCAGATCGCACAGGACCATTACCTTGAACTTGCCGGCATTGGGCAGATAGCCCTCGACGATATGGCTGCGGCCGATGCCGGCGCCGATTACGGCGACATTGAAGGTCTGGCTCATTGTGCCCACTCCGTGCCGCGCTCGGCCATTTGCTGGGCGGTCAGCGCCAGCTTCATGGCATTGAAGCACCGCTCCTGCGGCATGGCCGTTTCGGTGCGATTGCGAACGTCATAGAGGAACTGGCGCCCAAAGGGCAGCTCGACACTGGAGCAGTCGATATGGCGCGGCCCTTCGGCATTGACGATAAACAGGTGATTGTCGCCGGCGCGGCCGGCGATGTCGATATATTTGCGCAGCTCGATATAGCCTTCAGTGCCCAGAATGGTCAGACGGCCATCGCCCCAGGTCGGCAGACCCTTGGGGGTGAACCAGTCGACCCGGATATAGCCGGTGGTGTCGGGCGTCCTGACGCTGACATCGCCAACATCCTGCAGGCCTGGACGGTGCGGATTGGCGCGGTTGGCCACATTGGCCGAAACGATTTCGGCATCCATGGCGCCCGAAAAGAACAGGAACTGTTCAAACTGATGGGCGCCGATATCGCACAGAATGCCGCCATAGCGGGCGCGTTCGAAGAACCAGTCGGGACGCGGATTGTTGTTGAGGGCGTGCGGCCCCAGGCCGACCGTGTTGATCACCTTGCCGATGGCACCCTGGGCGATCAGATTGCCCGCCTCGACGGTGGCCTTGACCTCAAAGTGCTCGGAATACAGCACGGCATAGATGCGGCCGGTCTCGGCCTGCACCCGCTTGATCTCTTCGAGCTGGGCGAAAGTGGTCATGCCCGGCTTGTCCGAGAGCACATCCTTGCCGTGCTGCATGGCCGCAATCGAAATGGCCGCCCGGTCAGCCGGAATGGCGGCCGTGGTAATGACCGCAATGGAGGGGTCTTCGAGAATTTCCCGGGCCTCGGCCACGCGCCGGGCTTCGGGGAATTTTTCAGCGAAGGCGGCGGCCAGATCGTCTTCCACGGCGTGGAAAGCAACAAACTGGGCACCGGCGCGCTTGAGGCACTCTACCTGGCCATAGATGTGGCTGTGGTTGATGCCGATGGCGGCGAACTTGATATCGGTCATAGGGCTAACGTTTCATACCGGTGGTGGCGATGCCCTCGATGAGCAACCGCTGGAAAAAGAGGAAGAACAGGAAGATTGGCACCAGGCTGAGCACACTCATGGCGAACAGGCCGCCATAGTCGCTTTCCCCGGTACTGTCGGTGAAGGTGCGCAGACCCAGCATGACGGTGTAGGACTTCATTTCGCTCAGATAGATCAACGGGCCGAAGAAGTCGTCCCAGGTCCAGATGAAGGTGAAGATCGCAGCGGTCGCCAGCACCGGCATGGAGAGCGGAATGATGATCTTCCAGTAGATGCGCCAGGGCGAGCAGCCGTCCATCTGGGCGGCCTCGTCGAGTTCCTTGGGCAGGCCGCGGAAGAACTGCACCATCAGGAAGATGAAGAAGCCATCGGCGGCGAGGAACTTCGGCACCACCAGCGGCAGGAAGGTATTGACCCAGCCGAGCTGGCGGAACAGCACATATTGCGGGATCAGCGTCACCTGATAGGGCAGCATGAGCGTCAGTAGCATCATGGCGAACCAGAAGTTCTTGAACCTGAAGTCCAGCCGGGCAAAGGCGTAGGCCGCCATCGAGCAGGCCATGACGTTGCCGATGACCGACAGGCCCGAGATGATGAAGCTGTTGGTGAAGAAGACGCCAAAGCTGGTGCGCAAGCCGTTCCAGCCGCGAATGTAGGAATCGATGCTCCAGACACTGGGAAGAATGCTGGCCGAGGTGAATATCTCGTTTTCCGGGCGAAACGATGCCGCCAGCAGCCACAGCAGCGGGTAGAGCATCACCACCGAGGCGGCCAGCAGTCCCAGGTGAATGAGCAGCGAGGTCAGCCGGGAGCGGCCGGGCGAACCCTTGCCGGTGACCACGGTAAGCTTGGCGGGGACATCACTCATCGTAGT
Source organism: Devosia sp. (assembly GCF_030689745.1). Lineage (GTDB taxonomy): Bacteria > Pseudomonadota > Alphaproteobacteria > Rhizobiales > Devosiaceae > Devosia > Devosia alba. The sequence continues at coordinate 21,400 of NZ_JAUYGL010000131.1, read as the reverse complement.
GCACCCAGTATTTGGAGGTGAAGAAGGAGAAGGCGGTGAACACACCCACTACCGCGAGCAGGACCCAGGCCAGTGCTGAAGCATAGCCCATGCGGAAGAAGGCAAATGCCTCCTGATAGAGATAAAGGGTGTAGAACAGCGTTGAATTGATCGGATTGCCGGTGCCGCCCGAGATGATGAAGGCGGGCGTGAAGCTCTTGAACGCCTCGATGGTCTGGATGATGGCGTTGAAGAACACCACCGGGGTCAGCAGCGGCAGGGTGATCTTGACGAATTGCCGCCATTTGCTGGCGCCGTCCAGGCTGGCCGCTTCATACATGTCGGTGGGAATCTGGCGCAGACCGGCGAGGAAAATGATCATGGGCGAGCCGAACTGCCAGATCGACAGCACGATCAGCGTCCACAGCGAATATTGCGGATTGGAAATCCAGCTGGGGCCTTCAATACCCACCAGAAGCAGCAGCTTGTTGACCAGGCCGTCACCGGCGAAGATCTGGCGCCACAGGATGGCGATGGCGACCGATGCACCGAGCAGGCTCGGCAGATAGAACAGCGCGCGATACAGCGGCAGGCCCCTGATGCCGCGATTGAGCAGCATGGCCACGGCCAGCGCGAAGGCCAGCTTTAGCGGCACCGAGAAAATCACGAAGAACATGGTCACCCGCATCGACGTCCAGAACTTGGCGTCATTGGTGAACATGCGGATGTAATTGTCCGCGCCGACCCAGTCGGGCGAGGTGAGCAGATCGAAATCGGTGAAGCTGAGATAGAGCGAGGTCACCATCGGGCCGACGGTCAAGCCGATGAAGCCGATCAGCCAGGGCAACAGAAACAGGTAGCCCGGGGCATCGTTTTGCCAGATCCGGGACCAGGTGGAGGGGGTGGCCGCGCGCTCCCTTGCGGGAGCGCCCGATTGTAGAGAGCGCGCGGTCATGGGTTAGGCCCGATTCAGGATGGCAGTGGCTTCCGTGACGAAATACGGGCCCGCATCTTCTGGCGAACGGGCGCCGAAGCCGACTTCCTGGCTGAGCGTGCGCAGCAGGGAGATGTCGATTTCGCCGGCGGCAGCCGGTGGCGATGGTGGCAGTGGCCCAAGCAGGTCGCCGAGATTGGCGACGAAGTTGAGCGCGATCTGGTCCTGCTCGGACAGCGTTGGGGCGATTGCGTCACGCACGGCGGCCGAGCACGGAATGCCGCGTTCGACACCCAGCACGGCTGCGGCCTCGGGATCATTGACGAAGAAGCTGAGGAATTCGGCTGCTGCTTCCTTGTTGGCGGACGAGCCGGCCACCGAGAAGAACATTGAGGGCTTGCGATAGTGGCCGCCACCGACGCCTGCCGCCAGACGCGGATAGGACGAGATGGTGATATCGTCCTGCATCACGGCCTGGAAGCCGACGAGCTGGTTGGAGTTCGACGGCATCATGGCCGCCTTGCCCAGAACCAGCATGGTGGTTTCATGCGGGCCGGTATCCAGGGCCTGATCTTCGGCCGAAACGCAAACGCCGGCTTCGCGCATCTGGCTCCACAGCTGGAACCACTCGGTCATGGCGTCGGCGTCGAAGCCGAGCTTGCCGTCGGCAGTGTAGAGGGCCAGGCCCTTCTGGCGCAGCCAGTTGTCGAGCATGGGCTCACTGCCCGAGCCGTCCATGATCACCTTCATGCCACCGCGCACATTGGCACTGTTGAACGCCTCGCCCATGGCCATGATTTCATCATAGGTGAGGTCGCGGGTCGGGGCGGCAACGCCGGCTTCTTCAAAGGCCGTGGTGTTGACCATCAGGGCCACCGAATTGGCGCCCAGGCTGATGCCGTAGAGGCTGCCATCGACCTTGCCGCCTTCGAGCTGGTCAGCATCGAAATCGTCGAGCTTGAGGGCGCCGCCGACAAATTCGTCGAGCGGGGCAATGGCGTTGCGCTGCGCGTATTCGACGATGTAGCGATAATCCATCTGGATGATGTCGGGGGCATTGCCGCCGGCAGTCTGGGTGGCCAGCTTGGGCCAGTAGTCGTTCCAGGCGAGGAACTCGCCCTCGACGTCGGTGCCCTTGGCCGCCTGATACAGGTCGGTCACGGCATAGGTGCGGTCGGCGCGGGCCTGGCCGCCCCAGAACAGCATGCGCAGCCGCTCGGCCTGGGCAAAGGCGGGCGAAATGCCGGCCGCGCCGGCAGCAATCAACGCCGAGCTCCCCATCAGGAAATGGCGGCGATCGATACGAATAGTCATCAGGTTTCCTCCCATGAACTGTGGTCGTTCCAATAGCTGGAACATTTGTAACTCAGCAGCCTCCTGCTGCTAATTCACTAACCGGTTACGCATCTCCGCCACCGAGCATTGCTGTCTTCAGCGGATCCTTGTGAGTTGTGCGTCTCATCACTTTGCGCGTTGCACAAATAACCGACTGGTTACGACATAGCACACTGGTTTGGCGGGGCGCAATCTTCTTGTATGGAAGATTTCCATGGTTGTGAACACCACCCGACCAGATTGAGTCTGATTTGCTACCCCATTGAAATATTTATGCTTATTGGCACCGAGTCACGCAATGACCCGGAGTCGCGGAGCGCCTCCTTGCAGCACTAATCTGGCTGCTTGAGGAAAAGTCTGGCCCAGACTGGATCAAAAGAAAAATACGAAATATCCTGCCTAATATAGATTCTATCTATGGAGCAAAACGCATGGACAAATTGCTGAGTCAGTTTCTGGCGGTGGCGGAGGCGGGCTCCATTACCGGGGCGGCGGCGGCGCTGTTCATCACCCAGCCAACGCTGACCTTCAACATGCGCAAGCTCGAGGAAAACATGGGCGTGGCGCTGCTGACGCGATCCTCGCGCGGGGTCGAGCTGACCGAATATGGCGAGATCCTGTATCAGAACGCCCGGCTGATGCGGCGGCTCTATGACAATACCCTCAAGGCCATCGAGCAGCAGCGCGGCCGGGTCGAGCAGGGCCTTAATCTGGGCACCGGCTATTCGTGGTGGACCCTGTTCATCCGCGACATGGTGGTGGACTATTCGCGCGACTTCCCCAGTGCGCGGGTGCATGTGAGCCTGGGCAACCAGTTGCGGCTGATGGACCAGTTGCTGAGTGGCGACATCTCGCTGTTTGTCGGGCACGAGATCGAGGGGCTCAATCGCAGCGCCGGCGCGCGCTTTTGTCCGCTGACCCGGGTGGGTCAGGGCTATTTCGTGCGCGCCGGCCATCCGCTGCTGCTGGCGCCGCGCAGCCTGAATGAGCTGGAGGCCTATCCGGCGGTGACCAGCGCCCTGCCCGAGACGCGGCACCAGCGGTTTTTTGAAACCTGGAGCCGCAGTACGGCGGGCAGCACCAGCTTCGAGCAGGGCAAATATGCCTTCGCCTCGAACTCGCTGGCGGCGTGTCTGGACTATGTGGCGCGCACCGATGCGGTGATCAGCCATACCGCGGTGATGGAGTCCGAATTCGCCCGGCGCGGACTGGCCCGCGTCACCGTCAATGAGCCGACCCCGCAATACACGATCGGCGTGTACGCGCTCAACGAGCGTGTTGACGAGCCGCGCGTCGCCGAGCTGATTGGCTGGCTGCAGAGCGCGGCGAGCAAAGCCCTGCCGCCGCTGGTCTAGGCCGGCTTGGTGCGCAGATAGTCGAGCACCATCTGCACCGCCTGGGCTTCGCGCTCCTGCACCATGTCGATGCCGCTCAGATCGCGGGCAAAGATCACCGAGAGCGTGGCCATATTGGAGACGTAGAAGAACCCCAGCGCGGCAATGGAGATATAGAGCTGGACCGGATCGACATCGCGGCGAAATACCCCCGCATCGGCGCCACGCTCGACAATGGTGGTGATCTGGCCGACCAGCGGCGAGTGCAGCGCCGGGATATCGGTCATGGTCTTGAGAAAGCGCGCATTCTCGATGTTTTCGGTGTTGAGCAGGCGCGGAAACCAGGGATTGGCCAGAAAGTGCCGGAAGGTGAAGCGCACCAGCCGGTCCATAGCTTCGACCGGGCCGAACTGGTCGAGACTGAGCGCCCGCTCGCCCCGCCGGATCTCCTGATAGGCGTCGAGCAGCACGGCGCGGTACAGCTCTTCCTTGTTGCCGTAATAGTGGTAGAGCAGGCGCTTATTGGCGCCGGCCAACGCCGCGATGGCGTCGACCCGCGCGCCCTCGAAACCGCGCGCGGCAAATTCGGCGCGCCCCGCCACCAGAATGCCGGCCTTGGTCTTGACGCTGTCGCGCGCCCGCTTGACCGAAGGCGTTTTAGCCTTGGCCGGGGCTTTGGGCGCGGGCGCTGGGGAGGAGGGCTCTGACACGCTTGGATACCGCCGGAATTGACATCAGGATGGTGACAACGATGACCCCGCAGATAACAGCACTGATCGGACGGGTAAAGAACGGGCTGGGGTCGCCATTGGTCAGCAGCAGACCCCGCCGCAAATTGAGGTCGAGCAGATCACCCAGGATGATTCCCAGCACCAGCGGCGCCATGGGGAATTTCATCTCGCGCAGGATGAAGCCGGCAATGCCGAAGCCGACCATGACATAGACGTCGAACAGCCGCTGGGTGATGGCGAACGAGCCCACCACGCACAGCACATAGACCACCGCCATCAGTCGCTCGCGCGGTACCGACAACACGGTCAGCAGGGGCTTGGTCAGCGTCAGGCCGAGCACCAGGATAGCCAGGGTGGAAAACAGCAGCACGGCCACGATCTGGTAGAGCGTTTCGGGGCTTTCGGTCATCAGGAGCGGACCGGGTCGAATACCGTGAATGAACATGGCGGCAATCAGCACGGCGGCGGCGGCCGAGCCGGGCAATGCCAGGGTCAAGGTGGGGATCATGGCGCCGGGCACCACGGAGGAATTGCCGGTTTCGGCGGCAATCAGCCCCTCCTGGCTGCCGCGACCGAACATGTGCGGTTCCTTGCTGGCCCGCTTGGCGGCGGCATAGCTGGCCCAGGCGCCGACATCTTCGCCCACCCCCGGGACGATGCCGACAAAGGTGCCGATCAGGCCCGAACGGATGATGGTTTTCCAGTATTTGAACACTTCGCCCAGCTTGGGCACGACGCGGTCGCTGGACGAGACGATACGGGCCTGGGCGGTGCGCTTCATGACGCCGAGGATTTCGGCAAAACCAAAGGCGCCGACCATGGCCGGGATCAGATCGACCCCGCCACCGAGCGAGGCTATGCCGAAGGTGAAGCGCTGATGGGCATGCAGGGTTTCCATGCCGACCATGGCCACCAGCAGCCCGAGAATGCCGGCCATATAGCCCTTGAGCGGATCGTCCATGGCGGTCAGCTGCCCGGAGATGATCACGCCGAACAGCGCCAGCCAGAAGAATTCATAGGTGCCAAATTTCAATGCCGCCTCGGCCAGTAGCGGCGCGATCAGCGCCAGCGCGACAATGCCGATGATCGTGCCCAGGGCCGAGGAGGTGGTGGCCAGTCCCATGGCCAGACCGGCCTTGCCCTGCAGCGCCAGCGGGTGGCCGTCCAGCGTGGTGGCGGCGCTGGCGGGGGTGCCCGGAATGGCCAGCAGGATGGCCGTGCGGCTGCCACCATAGATGGCGCCTGAATAGATGCACATCAGCACCAGGATCGCCTGGTCGGGGGCCATCTTGTAGGTGAGGGTCACCAGCAGGGCGACGCCCATCGTGGCCGTCAGTCCCGGCAGGGCGCCGATCACGATACCCAGCAGCGTGGCCCAGACGATGTTGAACAGGGAGATGGGGTTGAGGAAATGGCTGATGCCATTGGCCAGCAGGCCGAGACCGTCGAACATGCTTCATTAAACTCCGGTCACGGTAGACGCACGAGAAACAGGCGCTCAAACACCAGGGTGACCACGGCAGCGGTCACCACGGCGAGCCCGAATGCCCAGGGCAGGGTACGCAGCAGGGGGTGCCGCGGCGCGGCCAGCCAGGCTTCGAACACCAGGACAAAGGCGAACACAAAGACCCCGGTGGCCAGCCAGAACGGCAGCAGGCCGACCAGCACCAGCGAATAGACGAGGGTCAGCACCAGCACGGCGCCGGCGCGCTGCGCCCCGGACGAGACAATGGCGCGGCCAAGGTCGCGCCAGCCCTCGGGCGCCGGGGTGCGGAGCGAGCGCAGCGTCAGAATTACGCCGCAGACCAGCAGCGCCGCGCTGAGCAGCCCGGGCACCAGGCCCGGCGCGGTCATTGGATTGATGCGGCGTGCCTCAAGGCGATCCATGGTCCAGGAGCCAAACAGGGTCGCCGCCGCCAGCACGACAAAGAACAGGCCGGCGGCCAGATCGGCTTTGATCATGGCGGGAGGCACGGCCTCATCGGCAGGCGGTAATGGCGCGGCGTCGGGGGATTGTTCGACCATGGGCAATTCATCTCATTGCAGAAATCGGGCCCGGCGGGTGGTCCCGCCGGGCCGCAGACAGGGGTGTGTCAGCGTCGGCTACATGCCCACTTCGGTGCGGGTCTCGCAGTCAATGCCGATGGTGGACGGATCATTGGCGGCTTCGCCGCGTTCCATGGCCGAACAGGCTTCCAGAATCACCACCGGCATGGCCAGCGCGCGGGCTTCGGCACCATAGGATGGCGCGAAAACCGCACCGAAATTCTCGGCATAGGCCTTGAGTTCGGGGGCGTTCATCACCTTTTCGGCCCAGATCTTGTCGACCGTAGCCAGCACTTCGGCGGGCGCATCGGCGGGGATGAAAATGCCGAAATAATCGGGGGCGAGCCCCATCTCGGGCAGCCAGTCGGTGATCGGGGGAATCGGATCAACGCCATCGAGCAGCAGCGGCTTGTCCGACAGCACGGCGAGTGCCCGCAGACGACCGCCCCGGATCAGTTCGGTCTGTTCCACGGCCAGCTGGGTGGTGACCATGGCTTCGCCGGAGGCGACCGCGATGGCAGCCGGCCCGCCGCCGTCATAGGTGACCATATTGTATTCGAAGCCGCCTGCGGCATCGGAGAGCGCGGCGATGGCCGTGCCGCCCGAGGAGGTGATACCGGCGGTGGCAACGGTGACACCACGCCCGCCATCGGACTGGAACGCCGCCAGCAATTCGCCGAAATCGGTGAACTGGCTGTCGGCAGGCACACTGACCACCGGCACATTGGCGACCGAAAGATAGATATGCCAGTCGTCGATATTGGTATCTTCGAGCAGGCCCGACACCGAATAGGTGGCGTTGTTGGCGATGGCATTGGCGGTCCAGGTGTAACCGTCATGCGGGGCGTTGAGCACTTCCTGTGTGCCAATGGCGCCCGAGGCGCCCGGCTGGTTGACGACGACAATGTCGACGCCCAGTGCTTCGGCCAGGATTGGCGCGGTGACGCGGGTCACCTGATCGGTGGAGCCACCGGCACCCCACGGCACGATCAGATTGATCGGGCGATCGGGCTTCCATTCCTGCGCAAATGTCATAGTCGTACCAAGCAGCACCGTCGCGGCACTGCAGGTCAGCAGAAGTCGCATTGTGCGCTTCATGATGAGCCTCCTTAAAAGTGGTCGGGCTGATTATTATCGGTTGGCCCGGCACCTAGACTGGTACCAACATATCTGCGATGTCAATCCACAAGTAACCAGATGGTGACTTTTCGCCGGCACCCGCCGGAAACCGGGCCGCGGCGGCAGGCCGAGCCGTGACGACGCAATAATGGGGGGCCGGTTCACCGAAACGGCTGCGCCACAAGGAAGTTGGAAGGTTGACTGGGATTATGGATTTAACGTCGGTATTGATCATCGCCCTGGCATTGGGTGGCGGGGGTTTTGTCAAGGGTGCCACCGGCATGGGGCTGCCGCTGATCGCGCTACCCGTGCTCACCACGGCGTTCGGGTTGCAGCATGCCGTCGGCCTGATGGTTGTGCCGCTGATTGCCACCAATGCCTGGCAAGTCTGGCGCTTTCGCACTGAAGTCAAATCGCCGCAGCTCGCCTTCATGCCGCTGTTTCTGGCGGGCGGGGTCCTCGGCATCGGCGTGGGCACCTGGGCCCTGACCAGCTTGCCCGAACGACTGCTGGTACTGGTGCTCGGCGTCATCCTTCTGGCCTATGTCGCCATGCGACTGGCCACGCCGCACTGGATACTCAGCCCCGCCATGGCCAGGCGTTTCGGGCCGCTGGCCGGGGTGGGCGCCGGCGCATTGCAGGGGGCCACTGGGATCTCCTCCCCGATCACGGTGACTTTCATTCATGCCATGGGGCTCGAGCGCTCTGCCCATGTGTTTGCCGTCTCTGCCATGTTCTTGCTGTATGCGGTGGTGCAATTGCCGGCACTGTGGGTGGCTGGGGTCATGCAGCCGCTCTGGTTGCTGCAGGGCGTGCTGGCGCTGATCCCGATCCTGGCCATCATGCCGCTCGGCCACTGGGCCAGCAGCAAGCTCAGCCGGCGGGCCTTTGACCGCCTGATCCTGGTTTTTCTGGGCGTGATCGGCCTGAAAATGGCCTTGGGCGTGTGAGCCGCTCCAGGCAGTTTTCAACAATAGCGGCTTGACGTAGGCTTGCCGGCACGTATATCTAAGTAACTAATCAGTTACACACCGACGGTGTCTTGGAGATATTGAAATGGCGGATAAGCGGCTTGGCCTGATCATGCACGGAGTGACCGGACGCATGGGCTATAATCAGCACCTGGTGCGCTCCATTTTGGCAATTCGGGACCAGGGTGGCGTCATGCTGTCCAATGGCGACCGGCTGGTGGTGGACCCGATCATTGTCGGCCGCGACGCCGACAAGATCGAGCGCCTGGCGAAAAAGCACGACCTCAAGCGCTGGAGCAGCGATCTTGATGCGGCGCTGGCCAATCCCGAAGACACGGTGTTTTTTGACGCCGGCACCACGCTGATGCGCGCCAGCCTGATCGAAAAGGCGCTGGCCGCCGGCAAGCATGTCTATTGCGAGAAGCCGACCTCGGACAGCCTGGATATCGCGGTCAATCTGGCCAAGACGGCCCGCGCCTCGGGTCTCAAGCATGGCGTGGTGCAGGACAAGCTGTTCCTGCCCGGCCTGATGAAGCTGAAAATGCTGCGCGACAGCGGCTTTTTCGGCGATATCCTGTCGGTACGCGGCGAGTTCGGCTATTGGGTGTTCGAGGGTGACTGGCAGCCATCGCAGCGCCCCAGCTGGAACTACCGCAAGAAGGATGGCGGCGGCATCATTCTCGATATGCTGTGCCACTGGCGCTATGTGCTCGACAATCTCTTCGGCGAAGTCAAAGCCGTCTCCTGCCTCGGCGCGACGCACATTCCCGAGCGCGTTGACGAGAACGGCAAGCGCTTCAAGGCCGATACCGATGACGCGGCCTATGCCACGTTCGAGCTGGAAGGCGGCGTGATCGCCCAGATCAATTCGAGCTGGACCACCCGCGTCCGGCGCGACGATCTGGTGACCTTCCATGTCGATGGTACGCATGGCTCGGCGGTGGCGGGCCTGCACAAGTGCTGGAGCCAGCATCGCGTCAACACGCCAAAGCCGGTTTGGAACCCCGATCAGCCCCAGACCATGAACTTTTTTGAAGACTGGGAAGAAGTGCCGGACAACTGGCCGGCCCAGAACGGCTTCAAGGCCCAGTGGGAAATGTTCCTGCGCCACGTCGCCGAGGATGCGCCATGGGAATATGGCCTCGAAGCCGGCGCCAAGGGCGTGCAGCTGGCCGAACTCGGCCTCAAGAGCTGGGCCGAACGCCGCTGGCTCGATGTGCCGAAGCTCGAATTCTGACACACGTCATGTGAGGCACACCCTCACCCCACCCACGGTGTCACCCCGGCCTTGAGCCGGGGCCCATCCTTCGCGGGGATGACACCGAGTTTGTTGAGACTTCGGAGCCCTTCGATGCCCACAATCAACCTGCCCAATCCCGACCGGTCCATCACGCCTTACACGCTGACCGGCACCCCAATTCCCTTCGTCAAGCACAAGGCCAGCGACTTCAATCGCATCGCCTATTCTGCCGCCCACGTCGTGGCCGATCCGCTGGCCAGCAACGATCCCTGGCTGACGCCGGCGATTGACTGGGACACCACGCTCAAATTCCGCCACCGCATGTGGGATCTCGGCCTTGGCGTTGCCGAAGCCATGGACACCGCCCAGCGCGGCATGGGTCTGGGCTGGGCCGAGGCGCAGGAGCTGATCCGTCGCGCCCAGGCCGAGGCGCGCACGCGCGACGATGCGCTGATCGCCTATGGCGCCGGCACCGATCACCTGCTGCCCGGCCCCGATGTCACCATCGACCAGATCATCGCCGCCTATGAGGAGCAGGTCGGGTTCGTCGAAGCCGAAGGCGGGCGCGTCATCCTGATGGCGAGCCGCGCGCTGGCCGCTGTCGCCAAGTCGCCGGACGACTATGTCAGGGTCTATGGCCGCATTCTCTCCCAGGTCAAACAGCCCGTCATCCTGCACTGGCTCGGCGAAATGTTCGATCCGGCCCTTGAGGGCTATTGGGGCAGGGCCGACCACCTCGCCGCCATGGATGTGTGCCTCGACGTCATCGTCGCCCATGCCGACAAGGTCGATGGCATCAAGGTTTCGCTGCTCTCGGCAGAAAAGGAAATCGCCATGCGCCGGCGGCTCCCCGCTAGCGTCAAGATGTATACCGGCGACGATTTCAACTATGCTGAGCTCATCGCCGGGGACAGCGAAGGCTATTCCCACGCGCTACTGGGCATTTTCGACGCCATCGCGCCGGCCGCCTCGGCGGCTCTGGCCGCGCTGGGCAAGGGCAAAACACAAGAATTCTTCGACCTGCTCGAACCCACCGTGCCGCTGAGCCGGCATATCTTTGCCGCCCCGACCCGCTTCTACAAGACGGGCGTGGTGTTCCTCGCCTACCTCAACGGGCTGCAGGACCACTTCCAGATGGTGGGCGGCCAGCAATCGACGCGCTCGGTGCAGCATCTGAGCGAGCTGTTCCGGCTGGCTGACAAGGCGCGGGTGCTCAGCGATCCCGATCTTGCCGTCAAACGCATGAAAGCAGTGCTTGATGTTAACATTGTGCTAACGCCATGACCCAACGTTCTATCTCGCTGAACCTTGCCACCACCCGCCAGGTCTGGGGCTTCGCCGAAGCCGTGGACGGCTGCCTGCGGGCCGGCATAACCGCCATATCACCTTGGCGCGACCAGATCGCCGCCATTGGCCTTGATGAAGCCGCGCGCATTGTGCGCGACAACAAGATCCAGGTTACCGGGGTCTGCCGGGGCGGCATGTTCCCGGCCGAAACCGCCGAGGGTCGCAAAGCCCAGATCGACGACAATTTGCGCGCCATCGATGAAGCAGCGGCGCTGAATGCCGATTGCCTCGTGCTGGTCGTGGGCGGATTACCGGGCAGTTCCAAGGACTTGCCGGGCGCCCGGCAGATGGTCAGCGACGGCATTGCCGCCATGCTGCCGCATGCGAAAGCCTCGGGCGTCAAGATCGCCATCGAGCCGCTGCACCCCATGTATGCCGCCGACCGGGCCTGCGTGAACACCATCGACCAGGCGCTCGACATCTGCGAGACGCTGGGCGAAACCGTCGGGGTGGCCATAGACGTCTACCATGTCTGGTGGGACCCGCGGCTGGCACAGGCCATTGCCCGCGCCGGCCGTATGAAGCGCATCTTCGCCCATCACATCTGCGACTGGCTGGTGCCGACCAAGGACATGCTGCTCGATCGCGGCATGATGGGCGATGGCGTCATCGATCTCCCCGCCATCCGCAAGATGATTGAAGACGCTGGCTTTTTCGGGCCGCAAGAAGTGGAAATCTTCAGCCAGGACAATTGGTGGAAGCGCCCCGGCGATGAAGTGCTCGCGGTCATCAAGGAGCGCGTGGCAACGATCTGCTGACCAAAACCCCCGGGATCGGCCCGGGGTTTCGCGTCAGGCCGTGTCAGGATGCTTTGTTATAGGCCAGGGTCTGACACAGAATGGCCGCGCGGCAACCCTGGATCTCGACGGTCTGGTCGCTGACCAGGGTAATGGTCGCTGCGGCGCTCATGTCGCCAGCAACCAGCTCGCCCTTCCACTCATTGGGAGCGATCTGCTCGGCTTGCATGACCTGCTGACCAACAAAGGCCAGGTTTTGTTCAGTTGCCGACCTGCCTTCAAGATTGGTCAGCGTGGCACACAAGGTGGTGCCGGTTTCGCCACAGGGCTGAAACTCAAATGAAGTGCCGTATTCGTCAACGAATGTTCCGCTCGGGACAACTTCCTGGGCAGACACGGCCGGAATGGCAAAGCCGGCACACAGGGCAGTAACGACAAGGCTGGTTTTCAAGATATGCATGGTGTTCTCCATCACGACGGCTCGCGCCCAAGGCAGTCGCTCATGATTGCTGAATGCTTACCCAACGCCGTCAAATGCGCATTGGTTGCCAGCTTAAAGATGACCATTTAGCGGCGAAATGTGGCCGCCATTTCAATATGGGTGGACTGGGTAAACTGGTCCACCGCCACCAGATCGCTCATCGTATAGCCGCCGGCGATGAGAATGGCGGCGTCGCGGGCGAAGGTGCGCGGGTCGCAGGCCGCCATGACAATGGTCTTGACCTTGGACAGGGCCAGTTCCCTGACCTGCGCCTCGGCGCCGGAGCGGGGCGGATCGAGCACCACGAAATCATAGTTGAGCTCGTACTGGGTCAGGGGGTCGCGGAACAGATCCTGGGCCTTGGCGGTGATCTCGCGCAGCCCCTTGGTAAAGCGGCGGGCGTGATCGAGCGCGGCAATGGATGGCCTGTCATTGTCAAACGCCATTACCGGCCGCTGTTCGGCCAGCCGCAGCGCAAAGGGCCCCAGGCCGCAGAACAGGTCGGCGACCGTCTTGGCCTTGCGGTCGAGCGCGCCGAGCACATAATCCGCCAGCAGGTTTTCGGCAGCGGCAGTGGCCTGCAAAAAGGCCCCGATCGGCAATTCCACCCGGGCCCGGCCCATTTCGATGATGGGAGGCTGGGCCTGCAGCACCATGTCACCATTGAGCGCCAGCCGCGCTAGTTTGAAGCGTGCCACCAGCGGCGCCACGCGATCGTGTCGGGCCTGCTTTTTTTCGGTGCGGATGGCGACGTCGAGACCCGACAGGCTGGCGACGATGCTGACATCGGCCTCGCCCACGGCCTGGAACACCGCCCGCGCGATATCGGGCGCCTTGGCCAGAGCCGGCACCAGAATGGGGCAGACGTCCAGATCGTGCACCTCATGGCTGCGGGCGCGCATATAGCCGACGCCTTCGCGGCGGGCATGCAGGGTGGCACGGCGCCGGCCGTCGCCGGCTGCATCGATAAAGCGGGCGACCGGCACTTCAATGCCGGCAAAGCGCAGCGGCGTCTCGATCAGGCCGATCTTGAAGGCTTCATAGCTGGTCCGGTCCATGTGCTGGAGCTGGCAGCCGCCGCAGGCGCCGAAATGCGGGCAGAAGGGTTCGATGCGGTTTTCTGCCGGCGCCACCACGCCGAGCAGTGTGCCCCGATCACCGTCAAGGGCGATCTCGACGCGCTCGCCAGGCAGGGCGAGCGGCACGAAGACCTTGCGGCCGTCGATTTCGGCGACGCCCTCGCCCTTATGGCCAAGGCTGGTGATGGTGGCGGTGATGGTCATGGTTATCCGGGGCTTGCTGAACCCGTTCAGTAGCGGCAAGCCCCGGTCAGGTCTAGTGCAGCGGCCGGCTGGCCCATTCGAGCAGGCTGGCCAGACCGACAAAGGGCACATCGGTATGCTCGCTCAGGCCCGAGGCGCAGGTGCTTACCGTCGAGACCCCCAAAGTACAGCCCGCCGGCATATCCTGCTTGGCGAAGCGGGTGGCGTGGGCGTTGAGTTCGGGCACGAACAGGCCCTTGTCACCGGCATAGCCACAGCAGTTGAGCGCGCTGAGCACGGCGACGGTATCGGCACAGGCGCCGGCAATGGCTTCGGTCATCGGCTGTTCGGCCAGCCGCTGGGCTGAGCAATTGTGGTGCACGGCGACGGTCGGTAGCTTTTGCGTGATGGTCAGCTTGGGCAGTACCTGGCTCAGGAGAAATTGCGCGGAATCCAGCACCGGTGCGTCGCCGGGAAACTCACGCAGATGTTTGGCGCAGGTCGAGGCGTCAGTGACCACACTCAACCGACCGGCGTCGGACAGAGAAGACAGCTCGCGCTTGAGGTCGCCACCAACACTGGCTGCCTGTTCGGGGAAACCCTTGGACTGGAAGGGCTGGCCGCAACACTGGCCATTGAGATGGTCGGGCATGACGACGTCGAAGCCCGCGCGTTCGAGCAGCGCCAGCATGGCAGCGGGCACCGGTAGCAGATCGTAGCGGGTTGCGGGCGCGCCGAACATGCGCGTGGCGCAACTGGGAAAGTAGACGATGGATGGCCGGCCGCTCTGGGCGATGGGCACGGGGAAGCCGGTCTGGCGCGGATCCTGCCGGTTCGGAACCGGCTTGGGCGCGCCGGGGCCCCGATGCAGGGCACGCGACACGCGGGGCAGGCGCTTGCCGGTCAGCCGTCTGGCAGCATCGGTCAGCGCTTCGATGGCGGGCGCCGGGATGACGGTGCGGGCGGCGTCGGCCAGCCCCACGCCGGCGCGCATCAGGGTTTCCACACTGCCGCGATGATCGGCCACAAAGCCGGCCACGGCGTGGCCGGTGGCGCCGCGCCGCTGCGCACGCTGGCCGATGATCATGGTGCCGGTTTCAATGCCCACCGGGCAGCGCAGCGAACACAGATTGCAGGCAGCGCAGGTGTCGAGCCCGGCATACTGGAAATCATCGTCGAGCCGCTTGAGCCGGGCAGGGTCTTCTCCACTGCGCCGCAGCCGCTCCCGCTCCCGCGTCACTGCAATCCGCTGGCGCGGCGACAGGGTCATCTGCTGGCTGGGACAGGCCGGCTCGCAGAAGCCGCATTCGATACACATATCGACCAGTTCATCGGCTGGCGGCATGACCTTGAGATGCTTGATATGGATCTTGTCGTCGGGGTTGAGCAGCACGCCGGGGTTGAGCAGGCCCTCGGGATCAAACAGATGCTTGATGGCATGCATCAGGCCATAGGCCTTGGCACCCCATTCGGCCTCCACGAACGGCGCAATGGCGCGGCCGGTGCCATGTTCAGCCTTGAGCGAGCCGCCATATTTCAGCGACACCAGATCGCTGAGGGCGCCGGAGAAGGCATCGAATTTTTCCGCTGAACCGGGCAGCGAAAAATCGTCGCCCATCTGGAAATGCAGATTGCCGGCCAGGGCATGGCCAAAAATCACGGCGTCCTCATAGCCATGATCGTCCAGCATGGCGCGCAGATCGACCACGAAATCGGCCAGCCGCTCGATCGGGGCGGCCACGTCTTCGGTCAGCATGATGCTGCCCTTGGGGCGCGCCGCTCCGGCGGAGGCGAAAAAGCCCTTGCGAATGTCCCAGAGGGCGTGGCTGCGGATCGCGTCAGTAGAAAAATCGACATGGGTGGCGCCGTGCCGCGACAGCAGCTCGACCGCCTTGGCGACTTCGCGATCCAGCGTTGCCGCATCAGGGGCGGTGACGTCGATCAGCACGGCGGGGGAATTGTCGGTCAGCCAGGGCAGCAGGGGCGCCATGGGGGGCAGATGGGCCACCGTTTCCAGGGCGCGGCGCTCGATATACTCGGCGGCCGTGACGCCCGTGGTCAGCTGGATGCCGCCATTGGCCATTTCGATGATGGCCCTGCCCGCAGATTGCGGGTCGGGAAAGGGCACCAGGGCGGTGGATTTGAACGGGTGCTCGGGGACGGTATTGTAGGTGACCTCGGACACGAAGCCGAGCGTGCCTTCGGACCCCACCATCAGATGGATCAGGATGTCGAGCGGATCGGAATAATCGACCAGCGCATTGAGCGAATAGCCGACAGTGTTCTTGATGGCGTATTTCCGGGTAATCAGCGCCACCAGGTCGGGGTCGCTGGTCACCTGATGATGCAGCTGATGCAGGCCATCGAGCATGGCAGCGTGGCTGGTGCGGAAGGCGGCGCAACTGGCCGGATCGCCCGAATCCAGCACGGTGCCATCGGTCAGCACCAGGCGCAGGCGCGCCATGGTGTGATAGGTGTTCTGGGTGACGCCGCAGCACATGCCGGACGAATTATTGTTGACCACGCCGCCGATCTTGCAGGTCGCCTGGCTGGCGGGATCAGGGCCGATCTTCTTGTTGAAGGGCTTCAGTGCCGTATTGGCATTGGCCACAATAATGGCCGGGCCCAGGGTAATCTGTTCGGCGCCGGGATGGATATTGAGCCGGCGCCAGCCATCGCCGAGGACGGCCAGCACGCCATCGGTGACGGCCTGCCCCGATAGCGAGGTACCGGCAGCGCGAAAGGTGATGGGCAGTCCCTCGGCCCGGGCGGCGGCCATGACCGCTCGGACCTCATCTTCGGAATTGATGAGGACCACAGCCGCCGGAATCAACCGGTAGGAGCTGGCGTCGCCGCTCCAGGCATAGGTCATCAGCGGGTCAGTATACATGAACCCTTCGATCGCGCCCTTGAGGCGCGCCACCAGGCGCTCACCGGCGGCTTGCCGCTCGGGAGTAACCTGATGAAGGGGGGTAACGACGGGGGCGATGTGGGGCGCGAGGGCGGGGGCGGTTTGCTGCATGGCAGCAGACTAACATGTTAGTTTGTGACTGCGAAGCGCGTTCTGAGGGACGCGGTGGACACCGCGCCCCTCAGATCCATCAGATGTCCACGTCGTCTTCGGAAAGCGCGTGAATGTCAGCGGCCGCACGGCGCAGGATAATGGCAGCACGCAATTGCTGGTCCTCGGAGCCGCGGCGGGCTGCCTTGATCGCTGCCTTGAGGGCGCGCCGGGCAGTGTTGAGCTCGGGCACCACATCCTTGAGGTCACGATCGGTATCCGACGCAGCGGCCTGCCGGGGACCCGAATCGGTGGGGCCGTCCTGTTGGGCAGACCAGTCCGCCTTGGCGAATTCGCGGAAGCGCTGCATCTGCTCGCCGGCCTTGGCGAGGAAAGCCAGGGTTGATTCGATCGATTCGCGATTGTCGCTGAGATGGGCCCGCCCGGCATCGGTGATGGTGTAGAGCTTCTTGTTGCCATCGGCATGAGAGGTCGCATACCCGGCTTCCTCGAGATAGGTCAGCGCGGGATAGACCACGCCAGGGCTGGGCGAATAGAAACCGGCCGATTTTTCCTCGATCGCCTTGATCAGGTCGTAACCATGGCGCGGCTGCTCATCGATCAGATAGAGCGCCACCAGGCGGAGGTCACCCGATGCCAGCATGCGGCCAATACGAAACTTGCCCCCCATATTGCCCCAGTTTTCGGCGCTATCGACGCCAGCGGCCAGACGAGCCCAGCCGCTTCGCGCCATGGCTTCCATGCGCCGCCAATTGGGTTCTCCATTATTCCAGTAGGTGCTCATTTGCTGTGCTCCGATATATCTTTGATGCCGTTAATCGCCGATATCATGGCCGAAAGACCGGGTTTCAAGATATATCGCTGAGTTGTGAAGCACGCGGACGCCCAGCAAAACGCCCGCTGCAAGGCAACGGGCGCCGGGTATTGATCATCTGGTGGTCATCGATTGGCGCCGATCAGGCGCTGCTGGCGTCGCTGGCCGGGTTCGGCAGGGTCTTGTCGAACTGGCCGTGCTTGCGGAAGCGCCAGAGATAGGTGGGCAGGATGGTGTCCATCGCGGTGGGGACAATGCCCATGCCGGCAAAGGTTCGCTTCTCCTTGATGGCGGCTGCAGACACCACATTGTCCACGCTGAGCAGCGCGACCTGGTCGACCGTGAGCAGTGGCGGAAACGGGAGAATGGCCATGACACTGGCCAGCATCTTGGCAACCCCGAAGGACAGCGGCAGCAGCGGCCGGTTGCGCAGGGCCTCGCGCTGGATCCGCTGCAGCAGCGCGCGATGGGTTTCGACCTGCGGGCCACCGAGTTCGTAGACCTTGCCTGTCTTGAGCTGGCCCTCGGCGGCCAGCACAAATGCCTCAGCGACATCGGCCACATAGGCGGGCTGGAATTTGGTGTCGCCACCGATCAGCGGCATTACCGGGAACATCCGGGCGAGCCCGGCCATCAGATTGAAGAAACCGTCGCCCTGACCAAACAGGATGGAGGGGCGCATTACCACCGCCTTGGGGAAAGCCTCGAATACGGCGGCTTCACCAGCCAGCTTGGACGCGGCGTAGGCGCTGATCTCGGCGGCCGTGTCGACGCCGAGCGCCGACATGTGGACCAGCGCGCTGGCGCCCGCTGCCCTGGCGGCCTCGGCAATTGTCCTGGCGCCGTCAACATGGACCGCTTCAAAAGTCTGAGCGCCGCGATTGGCGCCAATGCCCACCAGATTGATCACGATATCGGCGCCGGCGACAGCGCGCTCGACCGAGGCCCGGTTACGGATATTGGCCTGGACAGGCACCACCTGCCCCACCGTGCCGAGCGGCCGGACATGGCCGGCCAGATTGGGCTGGCGCACGGCAACACGAATGCGATGTCCCTTGGCGGCCAGCAATTGGACGATCTGGGTTCCCACAAAGCCCGAGCCGCCAAACACGGTGACGAGTTTTGGATCAAGGCTTTCCATGCTGGGCTCCGGCAAATGGGGCAAAACTTTCCCCGCTTCTAGCGCAAGCCCGGCGCTGCTGTCGAGGGCCGCGGGGCGAATAGAGCTTGACTCCAAGCTGGTTTTGTTCTTGTTTTGTTCCGTTCAAATGAGGTCTCTGCTATGACTGCCCTTCAAACAACCTATCACGGCCAGTGCCATTGCGGTGCCGTCAGCTTCACGGCCAGCACCGATCTGTCGGCCATGGGCGACTGCAATTGCTCACGCTGCCGGCGTCTGGGCTGGGTGATGCAGTCCGTGCCGGCTGCCGATTTCGTGCTGGAAAGCGGCGCCGACAATCTCACCGAGTTCCGGTTCAACACCCAGACCATCTCCCATCTGTTCTGCAGGACCTGCGGCATTGAAGCATTTGCCCGCGGTTCGGACGGCCAGGGCCAGGAGCTGGTGATGATCAATGTTCATTGCCTGGACGGCGCGCCACCGGTGGATCGCGCTGCCATTACCCATTGGGACGGGGCGAATTGGTGAGCGGGGCGATTAAGGTGATTGACATCGGTCACCGCGCCCCCTAGTTACCGCCCTGCTTGCCCAGATGGCGGAATTGGTAGACGCGCACGGTTCAGGTCCGTGTACCGCAAGGTGTGGAAGTTCGAGTCTTCTTCTGGGCACCAAGTTTAGACCCCGGTCCGACGAAAGTCGTGGCCGGGGTTTTTGGTTCTGGCGGCGGCCGCCGCAACAGGCTCCAGCGGGGCGCCCGGCGCAAGCCCGCACCAGATCATATCAAGCTTTCTTTATATCCAGCTTGACCAGTTGGGGCTTGGATGTCACAAACCGGGTCGAATGGCTCGTTTTGAGCCGCTTTCAGCCAATTCAGGGGATGTTGCGTGGTCCGATCATCTTTTCTTTTCACCTCGGAATCAGTTTCCGAAGGTCATCCGGACAAGGTTTGCGACCGGATCAGCGATGAAATCGTCGATCTGGTGTTCCGCGAGGCGAAAAAGGCCGGCATGGATCTGGCGCAGGTGCGCATTGCCTGCGAGACCCTGGCAACCACCAATCGCGTGGTCATTGCCGGCGAGGTCCGCGTCCCCGAAACGCTGCTGAAAAAGGACAAGGCGGGCAAGATCGTCGTTGACGCCGTCGGCAACCCGCTGGTCAACCCGGCCAAATTCAAGTCGGCCGCGCGCAAGGCCATCCGGGCCATTGGCTATGAGCAGGCCGGCTTCCACTGGAAGACGGCACGCATCGACGTGCTGCTGCATGGCCAGTCGGCCGACATTGCCCAGGGCGTTGATGAGGCCGGCAACAAGGATGTTGGTGCCGGCGATCAGGGCATCATGTTTGGCTATGCCTCGCGCGAGACACCCGAGCTGATGCCGGCCCCGATCTATTATGCGCACAAGATCCTTGAAGTCCTGACCCAGGCGCGCAAGGAGGGCACCGGCCCGGCCAAGGTGCTCGGCCCCGATGCCAAGAGCCAGGTCACGGTGCGCTATCAGGACGGCAAGCCGGTCGCGGTGACGCAGATCGTGCTGTCGACCCAGCATATGGACGATACGCTGACCTCCGCCGATGTGCGCAGGATTGTCGAGCCCTATATCCGCGAGGCCCTGCCCGAGGGCTGGATTTCGGCCGAGACGGTCTGGCACGTCAATCCAACCGGCAAGTTTGTCATTGGCGGCCCGGACGGCGATGCCGGCCTGACCGGGCGCAAGATCATTGTCGATACCTATGGTGGCGCGGCGCCGCATGGCGGCGGCGCCTTCTCCGGCAAGGATCCGACCAAGGTTGACCGCTCCGCGGCCTATGCAGCGCGCTATCTGGCCAAGAACGTGGTCGCTGCAGGCATGGCCGAGCGCGCTACCATCCAGCTCAGCTATGCCATTGGCGTGGCACAGCCACTGTCGATCAATGTGAACCTGCACGACACCGGTTCGGTCGATGAGGAAGTGGTTGAGGCCGCTCTGGCCAAGGTGATGGACCTGACGCCGCGCGGCATCCGCACCCACCTTGATCTGAACAAGCCGATTTATGCCAAGACCTCGGCCTATGGCCATTTTGGTCGCAAGGCGGGCCGCGATGGCAGCTTCTCCTGGGAAAAGACCGATCTGGTCAGCGCCTTGAAGGCTGCCGTAAAGTAGCCCTGATCGATCAATGAGTGCTACCATGAACCTCGCCGCCGATCCGTCGGCGGCGAGGTTCTTTTTGATATTGTGAGACTGATGAGCAAGCCTGACCACCAGCTGCCCAAAACGCGCGATGGCGCGCCACGCGCTTTCTTTGGCCGCCGTTCCGGCAAGAAGCTGCATGGCGGCCAGCAGGCAGTGTTTGACGCTACCCTGCCCGATCTTGACATCACGCTGAACGGCACCCTGGATCCGGCGAGCCTTTTCCCGGACGCCAAAAAGATCATCGTCGAGATTGGCTATGGCGGGGGTGAGCATCTGGCGCTCGAGGCGGCGCGGCATCCCGATACGGGCTATATTGGCTGCGAGGTGTTTACCGGCGGCATCGGCAAGATGGTGCAAACCATTGCCTCGGAGGGCCTAGGCAATATCCGGCTCTATACCGATGACGCGCTCAAGCTGCTGACCGCCCTGCCCGATGCCAGCCTTGACGAAGTCTTCCTGCTCTATCCCGATCCCTGGCCAAAAACGCGCCATCACAAGCGGCGCTTTGTCTCGCCGACAACGCTGGCCGAGCTGGCGCGGGTGATCCGGCCGGGCGGGGTGTTTCACTTTGCCAGCGATATCGAAGACTACGCCAATTGGACGCTGGCCCATATCGTGCGCACGTCCGCCTTTGTCTTCGCCCCCGAAAAACCGGGCGACTGGCACGAGCCCTATCCGGGCTGGCAGGCGACGCGTTACGAGCAGAAGGCCCGCCGCGAAGGCCGCATGACCAGCTTCTACCTGACTTTTCCGCGCC